>DATKSK010000031.1 GCA_035531755.1 Acidimicrobiales bacterium
CGAGCAGGACGTGGGTCATGTCTCACCCTCCCGATGCACGACAAGTGCGACGAGTACGACGGCGCCCAGCACCACCAGCGCCATGAGCGTCCGTCGACGCCAGCCTCGTCCCTGATCCTCGTCGTAGAAGGACCTCGGGACAGACAGGGCGAGGCCGGCCCCCGCAGCCGCCCGCATGCCCCGTCCCGGGGTTATCCGAAGGTCGCCGGAGCGCATCGAGGCGAACGCGGAGCGCTGCCCGCTGCACAGCTTTGCGAGGTCGAGCCACGCGCCCGCCAGGGTCGGGACGCCGGACAGCGCCCCCTCGTCGATCACGACCTCGTCGGACCGGAACGAGAGCGTCACCGCCATGTCGCGATCCGAGGCGAGCAGCACGACGTCGCCGCGGGCGAGGCGGGCGGCCAACGCACGTGTTGGGAAGTCGCGAAGGTTGTCCTCGAGGAGGCTCGCGAGCATGCTCGCAAGCCCGGATGCCTCCACCCCCGCAGCGAGGCGAACCCGGGTAGGGCCGCGCCCCTGGCCGCCGGTGGACCCCACAGCCCAGGTCACACTTGCCGCCACCACGCGTCGATACCGAGGTCGTCGGCGATCACCTGCAGCGCGTTGTACGCGGGGGCGAACGTGATGAAGCCGTGCGGGTGCTGGGTCGAGCCGGCCATGTAGAGGGCATCGACCGGCGTGCGGTACTGGCCGAGCTCGGGCAGGGGACGCTGGTCGAGCATGTTCGCGAGGCTCACCTCGCCCATCATCCAGTCCCCGCGGACCATGTTCGGGAGCTTCTGGGTGATCTCGAGCGGAGTGTAGGGCACCCAGTCGATGATCGAGGCGTCGGTGAGGTTCGGCGCGTAGCGACGCCACGCCTCGATGCAGCGGTGCCCGTACCACCGACCGAGGCTCTCCCACTCGCCCTCGCCTCCCTGGGCGATCGAGAACGGTGCGAACTGGCGAAGCAGGCCGGTGACGCACCCCGCGGGCGCGTCGGTCGGATCGTAGAGCGAGTTGACCGCCGCGTTCGGCTTCGGCTCGGGGAGCCGTCCCGCGCGCACCGCGGCGAAGTCGGCGTTCAACTCCTGGAGCGACCCGTAGCCGAGGTTGACAACCCACGCCCGGTCCACGTCGGGATCGAATGCGGCAGCCTCG
The DNA here is from genome assembly GCA_035531755.1 of Acidimicrobiales bacterium. NCBI lineage: Bacteria > Bacillati > Actinomycetota > Acidimicrobiia > Acidimicrobiales > Acidimicrobiales bacterium. The sequence continues at coordinate 1,141 of DATKSK010000031.1, forward strand.
TACCGCGGCAGTGCGGACATCGCGAGGTGCACCGAGAACAGCGACCAGTCCTTGTGCTTGATGTCCTTCCGCACGCGCTCGGGCAGTTCCGCCGGCAGCGCCGCTGGCTCGAGGAACTCGAGGAAGGTCTGCTCCACCGACACGGTCGACGCGACGAGCCTGCGCGCCGCGATCTCGGCGCCGTCCGCGAGGCGGACCCCCACGGCGCGGCCATCGTCGACGACGATCGCCCGGACGTCGGCGTCGCTGACCATCACGCCGTCGTGCTGCGCGAGGTCGCGCCACAGCGCATGGGCGAGGCGGTGCGAGCCGCCGACGCACAGGTGCCAGTTGTCGATCTTGCCGACGAGGAGCGGAAAGCCGATCGCGAGCCCCGGCACGTCGTTAGTGTAGGCGCACACCGCACCGTGGAAGGCGAGGTGCGCCTTCACCTTGGGATGCGTGAAGTGCTGGTCGAGGAATTGGTTGATGGTCTCGCGACGCAGCTTGACCGAGAGGAACTCGGACCGGCCCTCCACGCCGAAGATCGACAGCGCCTTCGTCAGCTCCTTGACCGACATCGGCGGCTGGTACATGAGCGTGCCGAGGAGCAGGTCGACGTAGCCGTGTGCCTCGGTGTAGAGGCGGCGGAAGGTCTCGGCGTCCTGCTCGGAGAACCTGGCGATCGATCCACATGTCTTGTCGAGGTCCGTGTGGATCGTGAGCGCGGTGCCGTCGTCGTAGATCGACGCCATCTGCACGTCGGGTCGGACGTACTCGACGCCGTGTCCGCGCAGGTCGAGGTCGTGCACGGGCGGCGCGAGGTCGACGAACGTGTGGTAGTTGGCATGCACGTTGTGGAGGAACCCGGGCTGGGTGAGCTCCTCGGTGCACAGTCCCCCGCCCTCCTCGTGCCGGCGCTCGAGCACCAGCACCTCGAGGCCGCTGCGGGCCAGGTAGGCACCGAGCGTGAGCCCGTTGTGCCCGGCCCCGATGATGACGGCGTCGTAGGCGTCACGCACGGACCTGCTCCTGTTCGGTCGGGGCATAGGGGGGACGGCCCTTCGGCCAGGACGTCTGCACCCCGGTCGCGTAGGCCTCGAGCAGGACCTTGACCTGCTCGGCCTGGCGCATGAGGAACCGCATGTCCCCGCGGACCGTGATCGCACCTTGGAGCGCGGCGTTGATCGGGTCCTGCAGGCCCGCAGCGATCTCGTCGAACGTCGTCGCGGAGCCGCGGAACCTGTAGTTCAAGGTGAGGGCGGGGTCGTCGCCTTCGACCTCTCGGTACCAGGCGCACCGACCGTCCTCGATCTTCACGAGGAAGTGGCGCTCCGCGGCTGCCGCAACGTACGGCGAGACGCCGTCGCCGACGATCTCCACCTTGATCAGGATCTCGCCCGTCGGCAGCTCGCTCATCGTCGCGATCCGCGCGTTCATGGCGTCGCGGACCTCGGCGTACCACTCGGGCGTGTAGATGTCTGCCATCCGGACCCCTCTCAGTACCCGCGCTCGGCGAGCGCCGGGCTGGGCAGCCCGAGGTCCTCAGCGATCGCCTTGTAGGCGTTGTAGCCACACGCCGCATGGACCCCGCCGCCGGGGTACGCCGAGGGGCCACAGAGGTACAGCGCATCGATCTCGGTGCGGTAGTTGGAGGCCTCCGGAAAGGGCCGGTTCGCGCCGATCTGGTCTGCCGAGAACTCCCCGTTGGAGAAGTCGCCCTCCCGCATCAGGTTCTTGCGCTCCATCTGGTCGGGCGTGTAGAGCTTGTGGGCGATCACGTTGTCCCGGTTCATGTTGGGCGCCGACTCGTGCCAGACGTCGAGGAACTGCTCGTTGAAGGTCGCCCGCACCTCGGCCCACTCTTGGGCCGTGAGCTCGCTCGCGCACGGCAGGAAGTACCACCCGGTGGCGGCATGTCGCCCGGGCGGCGCCTGTGACGCGTCCCACAGGCTGTTGACCCAGGTGCCCGCCGCCGGCTTGGGCACCTGGCCCGAGTAAGCGTCGCGGATGTAGCGGACCGTGTCGTCCGGCCCGTCGAAGCCGACCATGGTGTAGAAGCACCGGTCGATGGCCGGGTCCCAGCGGGCGGACTTGTAGTGGGGCGGCTCGTAGAGGCAGAAGCACGGCGTCCCGAGGACGTGGCTGGGTCCGTACCGGTACGCGCGCGCACGCTGCACCCACAGCGCGCTGAGGTGCTCCTCACCGACCAGGTCGAGGAGGGTCTGTCGTAGGTCCGCATTCGACGCCACGATCTTGGTGGCGCGGAACTCGCCGAGCCGGGTCCTGACCCCGACCGCACGGCCGTCCTCCACGATGACCTGGTCCACCATGACGTTCTCGACGAGGTCCACGCCCTCGCGGTAGCACGCCTGGGTCATCGCCTTGGCGAGGCCGTGCGTGCCGCCGCAGACGAGCTTCCAGTTGCCGAGCGTCCACATCACGAAGAGCAAGAAGCCCGCGCCGGTGCCCTGCCCGTCGATCGGGTAGCCCCACTCCACGCATGCCCGGTAGAGCAGGGCTCGGAGCTCAGGCGTCTCGAAGAGCTCGTCGATGACGTTCTTGGGGGACTTCATGAGGAACTGGGGCCCTACGCCCATGTCGCCGAACCCGCTCGTGATCATCTCGCCCTGCTCGTCGAGGCTGACGGGCTGCGGGATCGTGTAGAGGTTGGCGGCGAGCATCTGCTCGAGCGAGGCTGCGCGGTGCTTGAGCTCGACGTACCTGTCCGCGTCTGCACGCGAGTAGCGAGCGATGCTCTCGTGCGTGCGGTCGAGGAGGTCGGGACGGTGGAGGATCACCGGAGGGCGTCCGTCCGCGAACGTGATGCCGGCCTGGGCCTCGGGCATCACGGTGCGAAGGCCGAGGTCCTCCAGTCCGAAATCCTGGATCATCGGCATGATGTCGAAGAACTCCATGAACTGGGCGTGCATGTTGTGCCGGAAGCCGGGCAGGACGGGCTCCTCGGTGTTCGTGCCGCCCCCCTCCTCGTGCCGACGCTCTAGCACGACCGTGGAGAGGCCGGCGCGTTGCAGGTAGGCGGCCAGGCACAGGCCGTTGTGGCCTGAGCCGATCACGATTGCCTCGTAGGTCCGACTCAAGTTGCTGCTCCTCCCGCGACGGTGTCCGTCGCCACCTTGGGCCCGCCGGCAGGCTCGCCCCGTCGGCGGGGCGTCCCGAAGTCGGCCGTCGTGCGGGCCGGCACCCGCTCCTCGGCGGGATGCTGCGGCGCCACGTCGACCGCTGCGACCGCTGCGACCTCGTCGGGTTCTCCGGCCTCGAGTTCCTCGACCTCGGGTTCCTCGGTGTCGACCCCCGACTGAGCCGGTCGAGGCGAGCCGATTGCCCGCGGCGCCTTGCGGACGGCTCGGGGCGAAACCATCGGCTCGGGCTTCGCCGCGGGAGCCGACTCCGGGGTTGCCGACGACCTCGACCGGCGGCGGAACAGCCAGTGCGCAGCCATCGCGAGCGTGTAGCGGTGCAGCCCGAGCCGCAGCATCCCCGGGATGTCGTCGCCCGTGATGCGGATGGTGAAGTCCCAGTTGACGGGCTCGCGGATCGTCCCCGTCACAATCACGTCGTTGCCCTCGCGGGTGACGTCGTACTCGCGAAAGTCCATCACGAGCTCCTTGCGGCCGAGTCCCCGAGACCTGAGCCTCACGACAGATACGTCACGCGATACCGTCGCACGTAGTCCGGCGGAGTCCACCACTTCTGCACACCCAGGTCCTCGGCGACCGAGTTCGCCGCGATGTAGCCGGACCCGCCGATGACGAGCCCTCCGGGGTACGACGACGCGCCGCACAGATAGAGCCCCTCGAGCGGTGTGCGGCCCGCGACGCACGAGTCGTGCGGCCGGAACACGCCCATCTGCAGCGCGTTGTAAGCGCCGTGCTTGATCGACCCGCGCACCATGTTCGGGAGCCGCGTCTCGATGTCGAGCGGACTCTCCGCGGTCGACAGCACGATGTTCGCCGGCGAGACGTTGCGAGCCGAGCGCCCCCATCTCGAAAGGAGCACGTCGGCCAGCTCGTCCTGGCGGGCCTTCCAACCGCCCTCGATCGCCCACGGGACGTGCGCCTGAATGAAGCTCACGTGGTGCCCGGGGACGCGGACGAGCGTCGGGTCGTGGCGCGTCTCGACTGTGGCGTGCCCTCCCACGCAGTCGAGGTCGAGGCGTCCTGCGAGCACGCCGTCCCAGTGCCGCAGGAGCTGCTCGGTCGAGTCGAATCCCGTCACGACCATGAAGGTGTCGTTGACCCAGGGGTCGTCGGTCTCGTAGTACGGCGCTTCGTTCGTCGCGACCGCCACGGTGAAGAAGGACCAGTCGTCCCACTCCCACTCCTTCGACACGCGCTGGAGCTCCCGCGGCACGCTCCCGCTCGGCAGCAGCTTCCCGAAGGTGATCGGGGGTGGCAGGCTCGACAGCACGGCCTTCGCCTCGATCACGCGCCCGTCGAAGACCTCGAGCCCGGTCACCCGCCCGTTCTCGACGATGAGGGACGTGACCTCGGCGTTGTCGAGCACCACGCCCCCGTTGCGGAGGATCTCGCGCGACAGCGACCCGGCAAGCTTGTGGGATCCCCCGTAGCACTGGGCCTTGTTGGCGGCGCGATCGATGTACAACGGGACGAGGAAGCCCAGGCCGCTCTCGTGGGGGTTCAGCCCCCACATGCACGCGGCGTACAGGAGCAGGGTGCGGACACGGTCGTCCTCGACGAGCTCGTTGACGATCTCGATCGGCGACATCTCCGTGAGCCGGAGCACCTCGCGACCGGCCTCGGTCTTTTCGAACGCCTCGATCATGTCCAGCGGTGACATCGGCGGGAGATAGGTGCCTGGTGCGATCACGTCGTCGACGAGCCGCCGCCACTGGCGCATGACCTTCCCGAAGTTGTTCGCATCGCGCTGGCTGAACTTGGCGATAGAGTCCTTCGTGTCCTCGACCTGGTTGCACAGCATGACGCTCGTCTTGTCAGAGAAGACCGCGGCGGTCTGGGCGTTCGGCTTCACGAACGCGAGCCCGTGCGCGCCGAGATCGAAGTCCCGGAACAGGGGCATGTAGTCCGTCATCATGTGGTAGATGGCGTGCGGATTCGTGTAGTAGCCGGGGAACAGCGTCTCCTCGGTGGCGAGCCCGCCGCCGACTTCGTGCCGGCGCTCGACGACGATCGTGCGCAGGCCGGCCCGAGCGAGGTAGGCGGCGGCGATGAGTCCGTTCGGCCCGCCGCCAACGATCGCGACGTCGAAGACAGAGCGTTCGGGAAACTCGTCGAGGATGTGCTCGGTCGGCTCCATGCCGTAGCCAGTTCTGACCATCACGACACCCCCACGATCTGGCGACCGGCCTCCGGCACGTACCAGTCCGACGGATACCACCAGCTCGCGGGCTCGACGACGCCGTCCTCGATGAGGATGTGCATCAGGTTGTACGGCACCGCCATGAGGCAGAGCCCCCCGGGATGCATGCTCTGGCTGCACATGTAGAGCCCGTCGATCGGCGTGCGGTACCGGGCGAGCTCGGGGATCGGTCTTGTGCCAAACCACTGGTCGGCCGACTGGCGCGCCCCGTACCAGTTGCCGCCGGACATCCCGGCGTTGCGGAACTCCGAGTCGTACGGCGTGTTGACGAAGACGTCGACGATGTTGTCGGAGTTCATGTTCGGCGCCATCCGCTCGATGAGCGCCAGTGCGGCGTCGACGATCTCCTTCTTCCTGCGGTTGTAGGCCGCGGGCCCGTCCACGTCGTACTGCGGCGGGGGGCACTCGAGGTAGATCGGCGACAGTACGTGGTAGCCCTCCACCGTGCGGGTCGGGTCGTACTGATCATGCGAGCAGATCATCATCGTGAGGTGCTCCGGCGTGAGGTGCTCCGGGGCCTTCTTGTGCGAGTACGCGTCGCGGGTCTGGGTGTAGACGAACTCCATCGAGTCGGCGGGGCCGACGACGCACGACGGGTAGACGTCCTCAGGGAAGGCGTCGTCGCGACCGTGATACTTCGGGAGCTCACGGCAGATCACCGACATCACGAAGAGGCTGCCCCCCTTGAGCGACACGTCGGCGATGCGCTGGGCGAACCCTGCGTCGGTGTGCTGCAGACCGACGAGGCGCAGGAACGTCTGCTTCACGTCGGCCCCGGAGATCACCGCCTTGCGCGCCCAGATCGTCTTCTCCGGGTACGACGCCTCGGCGGAGAGCCGGACGCCAACGGCACGGCCGTTGCGGACGACGATCTCCTCGACCGGCGAGTTCGTCAGGATCCGAGCCCCGTGCGCGATCGCGCACCGGATAATCGCGTGGGCGTAGGTGTGCATTCCCCCGCGTGGCGAGCCCCCCGAGTAGGTGAACAGCAGCGTGCCGCCGATCGATGGGAGCAGCATTCCGTCCCAGTTGGGGTGCGCGCCGCAGTACCAGGCGCCCATCGCTGCGACCACGCGAGCCGGCTCCCACGGCACGAACTCCTCGAGGAAATCGCAGTAGCTCATGTCCAGCAGGCGGTCGGTCCAGATGTCGGGGACGTGCTTTCGGAAGACCTTCCACCAAGGCAGATCGGCCTCGTCGACCTCGTGCTGGCGCGGGTGCGGTGGCGTCCAGAACAGCGCTCGGAGCAGCTCGCGCATGGCCGGCTCCGAGAGGGCATCGCCGAGGCCGCCCATCCCGCCGGCGTGCTCGGGGAAGTAGCGGCGAGCGGCCTCCTCGCCGATGTCTGGGCGCCACCTGCTCCCCAAGTTCGCAGCGATGCCGTCGAGCGTGACGACGCCCGACATCGACGGGTAGTAGACCATCCGCATCCCGTACTTCCACAGCTCGAGCTGATCGAAGCCCGGCGCTGCGCCGCCGTAGAGATAGGTCGCGTGCGGGTCGATGCGGAACCCGGGACGCGGCTCGGTGTTCTCCTGGCCACCGCCGCATTCCGGACGCGCTTCGCACACCGCGACCGAGAGGCCCGACTTGGCGAGATAGGCCGCGATCGTCGAGCCGTTGTGGCCACCGCCGACGACCACGATGTCAAATGTTTCTTCCCGCATCAGACCCCCCCGACCTCTGCGACGTCGCGAGCCGTCCGTACTTCTCGAACGACCCTACGGCGGGGGCGGTGTGGCCGCTAGGGTACAAAGTCATTCGGGGGCCGCCGCGGGCCTGCTGACTCGGGCCATCGTGGCGATGACCCGCCCTGTGAATCTCCGCACGGGGCCTGGTTCCCTGCGACGTCTCCGCGAGGTCGCCAGGGCGAGGCGACAGCTGGGGGCCGAGGGGCCGCGGCTCGGACCCCAGGATGAACCGGGACGGGAACCTGTCTGTCGGGATGACGTGAGACACCTGCAGTACACCGCCAGGTGGGATGCGCCCCAGGCCTTCACGTCGGTGTGGACGTGGCCACGGCGGGTACCCCAAGCGTGTAGATGCCGATCGGGGGCAGTCGACAGTCGCGAGCATTCGCGACGTTGAGCCCACCGACCTTGCTGACACCGGTGTGTCGGCAAGCCCAGTTGCCTCGGGCTACCGGCGGGATTGTTCGACGCCGGCTGCGCTCAGGAAGGGGTTTGAACATGGTCCCATCAGTTCCGGTGCCGATCTTGCGGTGAGCCCCTCGGCAGCCGAATTCCGCCCTAGCTCAGCCTTTCACGCCGCATAACCCCAGGTCAGCGGGCCAGGAGGGGTTCGAACATAGTCCCATCGCCTCCGCCACATCTTTGCTCAACGTCGTCGCTGGCCGGGGCCAATGCGCCCAGGCCAGCGTCGACGGGAATCGAACAGCTCGGCCACGCCGAGCCCAGAGCGCGGGCGAGCTGGCGGTCCTCCCCTGCCGGGACGTGCTGTCACACCCCGGGCATAGCATCGCTGCTATGGCTTGGGGTAGATCGAGCTGGAACAGGAGGTCAAGGCATGGCTCCTCGCGCTCCCGAGCCCTTCACCCGACAGCTCCGCGGGAAGCTCCGGGAGTTGCGCTTCCACCTCGGCCGCCAGCAGACGAGGATCACGTACTCCATCGCCGGCGGCCGCAGGATCGTGCTGCTCACCGTGTTCGTGAAGACGCGCCAGCGAGAGCGACCGGAAGTCCAACGGCCATGGAGCGCAATGCAGACCTGCATCGCCGAGGGGCACACCGCGGAGGACGGCAAATGACGCGCAAGACCTGGGACGAAGTGAAGAAGGAGCGGGCCGACTCGCCAGCTCGCCGCCGTGGCTGCGAGCGCGCCGGGCGGACGATCAGGCTCGCCATGGAGATCCGCGAGCTCCGGGAGAAGCGGGGGCTCAGCCAGCGCGAGCTCGCGGAGCGTCTCGGCACGACCCAGTCCGCCGTCGCGCGCCTCGAGGCCGGCAACGTGTCCCCCAGCCTGCCGACCCTCGACAAGGCCGCCGAAGAGCTCGGGGTCGAGCTCGTAATCAGCTTCGTGGACCTCGATGATCGGATCGCTGGCTGATCGGCCGCGGATTCCGAGCTGGTCGGCGTTTATCGTGCGTCGATGAGCTGGCTGAGCTGGTCGCGCAGCGGTCTGGCATCCGCAATTTCGGGCGCGAACGGCCGGGGAATCGATGGAACGCGGAAACCTTTCCCGCTAGTCTGACCGGCGATCTGTCAAGCCGCGCTGAGGAGTGTCATGGATCGCTGTCGTCCGCGTGATGCCCAAGCAGTTCGCAGGACAGCTCGATCCGGTGTCGTCGCCTCTGTGCGGAGAGTGCTCAGCGTGACGACGATTGCTGCGCTTGTGGGAACGGCGACGTTGACAGAGGCGGTGGCGACACCGAAGCTCGCGGGTGCGTCGTATGCGGTGGTCACCGAATCCAACCTCTGTTACCAAAGCGCCCACCGGTCCTGTGTCGATGGGACCTATCACGAGATGGACGCCTACCTCCCGAGCGGAGCGGTGGGCAAGGCCCCGGGCGTGATCCTGGTCCACGGCGGCGGCTTCGTGGGCGGCGACAAGTCCGAGTTCTCCAGGCAGGCGATGACTCTCGCCGCGAACGGCCTGGCGGCCTTCTCCGTCAACTATCGGCTGACCACCCCGACGTTCGTGGGATTCCCGGCCCTGGTCCAAGACGTCATGGCGGCCGTGAGCTACGTGCGGGCCCATGCCCGCACGTTCCACGTCGACCCGCACCGATTGGGCCTGTGGGGGTCTTCGGCCGGGGCGTATCTGGCCCTGGAGTCCGCTCTCGAAGCCTTCCAGAACGAGCCGTCCGCTCAGGTGAAGGCCGTCGTCGGCTGGTCCGGCCCCTACGACTTCGTCACCGGCTTTCCCGAGGAGGAGCCCGTCGTCCCGCTGCAGGTCTCCTATGGCGATGAGTACCTCGGCTGTAGCGACCTGTCGAACCCGACCTGTCTGGCGACGGCCGAGTCGGCCTCTCCCACGTCCTGGGTGGCGGCGGGTGACCCGCCGACGCTGCTGGCGAACTCGACCGACTTCAGCCCGACGTGCGAGATCGTTGATCCGGCGCAGGCCACCGAGCTGGCCGGCGATCTCACGAGGGTGGGCACGTCGGTAACCGTCGACCTGAACAGCGAGTGTGCGCACGCGCTTGCATACACAAACGTCGAGATGCCGAACACACTCACCTTCCTCGAAGCTCACCTGTTCGTCGCGCCGACGATCACCTCGTCACCATCGGCGACCTTCAGGATCGGGAGGATGAAGACGTTCACCGTTCGCTCGCACGGCTCGCCTCATGCCACGTTGACCGAGAGCGGCGCCCTGCCGATGGGCGTGACGTTCGTCGACCAACATGACGGCCGAGCCAAACTCGCAGGAACAGCGCAGGCTGGGACGACGGGCACTTACCCGATCGCGATTACCGCGTCGAATGGCGGCTCACCCAATGCGATGCAACGTTTCACACTGACCGTTCGCTGAAGTTCAGCCTTCGGGCATCCGGGATGAGTCGTGGCGGCAGCCAAGCCTGCCCGCCCTGACTCGGTGGTTGACCGCCCTGTGACGACATCGGTGCCTCGGGATCGGCGGCCGCCCGGGAGGCGCTGGCGCGCTGCGAGACCGTGCCAGGGCCACAGCGGTTGCCCCCCGGTCCCAAGAGTTCATTTCGTGGTCACGGAGGCCTGACGTCGAGTTCACCTTCGATACCTACGGTCCTAACCGTCGTTGGATACCCCAGATGACGGATATGGAGGTCTCGTCGTGCTCACGGATCTGTCGGACCCACGGCCCGTCCGGGCGCGCAAGCGCCGGCCCACCCCGGCGGCATGGGCCGCCTTGTGCGCCTCGGCGCTCGGGCTGGCCGCCTGCAGCAGCGCCGGCGCCGCCACCACCGGGTCGGTCAAGCCCGTCACCCTGGTGGTGTACTCCGCCCAGGGCTACGACAAGGCCGAGACCACGGCGTTCCAGAAGGCCACCGGTATCCCGGTGAAGCTCGACGACGACTCGACGGGCCCGCTGCTCACCCAGATCGAAGCGTCGAGGAACAACCCGAACTGGGGCCTCCTGTGGGTCGACGGCGCCACCGCCTTTGCCGGTCTCGACGACCAGGGGCTCCTGCTCAAGGGCTGGGAGCCCGCCGCCTCGTGGGACTCCGTGGGTCAGCAGTCGGTCCCGAAGGACAAGAGCTTCGTCCCTACGGGTGTGACGCTCATGGCTGCGGTCGTCTACGACTCGTCGAAGCTCTCGGACCCGCCCAGCTCGTGGCAGGAGCTCACCCAGGCGAAGTGGAAGGGCGCCGTGGGGATGAACGACCCTTCGCAGTCCGGTCCCACATTCCCATTCATCGCGGGGATGATGAATTACCTCGGCGGGAGCAACGGGATCACGCAGGGCGACCAGTACTTCAGCACCTTGAAGGCCAACGGCCTGGTCATCAACCCCACCAATGGCCCCACGCTCCAGGCGCTCGCAAACGGGCAGATCAAGGTGGCCCTGGTGCAGAGCTCCGCCGGCATTGGTGCGCAGGCCACGGACCCGTCCCTGCGGGTCAAGTACCTCGACCCGGTCACGCTGCTTCCCTCGGCGATCGGTATCGATGCCAAGGCGTCGTCGCAGGTGCAGTCGGAAGCGAAGCGCTTCGTCGAGTTCGTCCTGTCCGCTCGAGGCCAGCGCGTCATGCAGACCGGGGACCCGACGGGAGACTCGCTCTATTACCCCGTGCTGAAGGGCGAGAAGCCTCTGCCGTCGCTGCCCACGCTGTCGGGTGTACAGACCCAGAGCATCGATCCGTACGTGTGGGGCCCGCGCGAATCGCAGATCAACACGTGGTTCGACAGCACCATCGTGCAGTGACCCCGACAGTGCGACGAGTTGGACCGCAGGTCGAACGGTAGCGCAGTGACCCTGACCCATCCGGGCGACGTCGCGCTCGGCCGTGAGCCCGGGACGGGGCTCACGGCTCCGGATTCACGTCTCCGGCGGCTGCGTCCGGTCACAGACCGGTGGAGGGACCGGATCACCCGCAGCGGCCGACCCGTGTTCTGGATCGTGATCGTGGTCGCGATCCTGGCGCCGTGTCTCTGCTTCATGGTCCTGGCGGTCTCGCCGCGCATGTTCGACCAGGGATCGCAGTGGTTCACGCTCAGCTATCTGCGCCACGCCTTCACGGGGGCCACCGTGGTGGCGCTCGTCGACTCGATGTGGGTCAGCGTGGCGGCGGCGGCGATCGGCGTGGCCATCGGGTTCCCGGTCGCCTGGCTGGCCTGCCGGACGTCGATGCCCGGGCGGCGGTGGGTGTGGGGCGGCATGTGGCTGGTGCTGCTGCTCCCGTCGTGGCTGCCGGCCCTCGGGTGGATCCGCCTCGTGCAGCCCGACGGGGTGATGTACCGGGTGGGGCTCGACCTTCCCGCCGTCACCCATCTCGTCCTCGGGCCCGCCGGCGTCGTGCTCCTCCTCGGGCTGCGGTGCGTGCCCTTTGCCTTCCTCGCCGTGTCCGCCGCGCTGGCGGGATTGGGCCAGGAGTTCGAGGATGCCGCCCGCGTGCACGGTGCCGGCCGGGTCGCCACCTTGCGCCTGGTGTCGCACATCTTGGCACCGGCCATCTGGTCGGCACTGGCCATCGGGTTCGCGGAGTCGGTGAGCGACTTCGGCGTGGCGGCCACCTTGGCGTACCGCGCCCATTTCCCGCTCGCCACGTATCACCTCTACGCTGCCATCGACACCTTCCCCCCGAGCTTCCCGGCGGCGGCGGCCATCGGATGGCTACTGGTGGCGGCGGTGGCGCTGCCGCTGGCGCTGCAGGCCCGGGCACTACGGGGTCGGTCGTACGCTGTGCTGTCGGGACGCTCTCGGCCCGTGAACCCCACGGTGCTCACCCGTCGGGGGACCGCCGCCGCCCTCGGCGGGGTCGGACTGCTCGGGCTGGTGGCTTTGGGCATCCCCGGGTTCGGCGCCGTCAGCGGGTCGCTGCTCGGCGACTACGGGTCGTCGCTCCACGTGACCCTCAGCAACTACGTCACCATCCTCCACGACCCCACGCTGTTGGGGCCGATCGGGCGTTCGGTTCTCTACGGCGCCGTCGCCGCCACGGTCACGGTGGTCGCCGGCTTCGTCGCCGCCCGGATGCTGGCGCGCACACGGACCAGGGCCACGAGGTTCCTCGACTTCCTCTTGCTGGCGGCGGTGGCGCTGCCGAGCGTCGTGTTCGCGGCGGGCTACATCTTCGCGTACAACCTGCCGTTCATGTCCAAGATCGGCCTCGACCTGTACCAGACGACGACGCTGCTCGTCATCGCGTACGTGGCCGCCAGCCTCCCCACGAACGCCCGCATCCTGTTCGGCTCGGTCTCGCAGATCCAGCCCTCCCTGCACGATGCCGCCCGCACTCACGGGTGCGGGCCCGTCAGGGGATGGTGCCGGGGCGTGCTGCCGGCGATCTCACGACCTCTGGTCATGGCCTGGCTGCTGACCTTCTGCGCGGTGTTCCTCGAGCTGCCGATCTCGCAACTGCTGTACGCCCCGGGGTCGCCGCCCATTTCGGTGGCCATCGAGGACAACCTGGGCAACTACCACTACGGCGTCGGCATCGCCCAGGCGGTGATCTCCGTGGTGCTGGCCCTGGCGGTGGTGGGAACGGTCCTCGGCGCCTACCGACTGCTGGCGCCGCGGGGCTGGCGACGGATCGGAGCGATGGCACGTGGCTGAGGACCTCGAGATCCACGGGGTGGGCAAGGTGTTCGCGAACGGCGCGGTGGCGCTCGAGGACGTGTCGTTCCGTGCACCGGCGGGGACGTTCATCGTCCTCCTGGGGCCGTCGGGCTCCGGCAAGACGACCCTGGTGCGGTGCCTGGCCGGGATCGAACGGATCTCGACCGGCTCGATCACCATCGGTGGCAGGCTCGTTGCTGACGGCCGTGTCCACCTGCCCCCCGAGCGGCGGGGATTGTCGATGGTGTTCCAGGACTACGCGCTCTGGCCGCATCTGTCCGCCCAGGACAATGTGGGGTTCGCCCTCCGCCGTCACGGCGTCGGCACGACGGAGCGCCGCCAGCGCGCCGCCGACATGCTCGCGCGCGTTGGTCTCGAGCGGCTGGCCCGACGCTATCCGGGAGAGCTGTCCGGAGGGGAGCAACAGCGCGTTGCCCTGGCCCGTGCCCTCGTCGGCGACACGGGACTGGTGTTGTGCGACGAGCCGCTGTCGAACCTCGACGCCGACTTGCGAGATCGCATGCGCGTCGAGATCTCGGCTCTCGTGCGCGACTGCGGAGCCACCGCGCTGTACATCACCCACGACCAGGCCGAGGCCTTCGCCCTGGCCGACCAGGTCGGGGTGCTCGAGCATGGCCGCTTGGTCCAGATGGGCGCACCCGAGGACGTCTACGCCAACCCCGTGTCGCCATTCGTGGCCCGCTTCACCGGCATTTCAGGCGAGCTCGCCGTCCGGGTCCGGGGCCCGGTTCGCGCCGACGGCATGGTCGAGGTCGAGCCCCTGTCGCTCGCGTGGTCGCGGCCCCTGCTGGCGCGCGTCTCCGACGCCCTCCGGGGCGACGAGGCGTCGCTTCTCATCCGGCCGGCCGCCGTGCGGTTGTGCGAAGCCCGCGGCCAGGGATGCCATGCGGTGGGGACCGTCGCTGACGTGGCGTTCCGGGGACGGGGCTACGAGCTGGCCATCGATCTTCACGGCGGGGGGCGGATGGGTAACGTGAGCGCCCTCGGACGGGTGGCCCGCGGCGAGGTCGTCGGGCTCAGGTTCGACGAGGTGGGCTGTGTGGCCTTCGAAAGGGTGAATGGGGCGGGTGTCTCCGGAGCGGAGTTGCCGACCGTGTCCTCGTCCCCGACCCCGCCGCCGTTCCCGTCACCGATCGTCCCGGCCACACCCATGCGGGCGTGACGATGAGACCGGTTCTCTCTCTGGTGACGTCGGGTGGTGCCACATCGACGGCGACACTGGTGCTGGCGGTCGTCGGAGCCAGCACCGTCGAGATGGTCGAGGCGCTCACACTGGTCGTGGCGGCGGGCACCCGGAGCTGGCGCTCGGCGCTCGAAGGCACGGTGGTGGCTCTCGTCGCCCTGGCGGTGCTGACCGCCGCCATCGGGATCCCGTTGGCCGGCTACCTGCCCGTGGACACGCTGCGCGTCGTCGTTGGCGCGCTGTTGCTCCTGCTGGGAATGTCCTGGCTGCGCAAGGCGGTCCTGCGTGGGGGTGGCCGGTTGGCCAAGCACGACGAGGACGCCATCTACGCCCGGACCGTGGGCGGCCTTGCCGGCTCCGACCACCCTGCCGACCGGCGCGACGGGGCCGCCTTCCTCGTGGCCTTCAAGGGCGTGATGCTCGAGGGCTTCGAGGTGGTGCTCATCGTCATCAGCCTGGGCACGAGCGCCCATCGCCTCGGTGTCGCCGCACTGTCCGCGGGCGGTGCGGCCCTCGTCGTGGGGGTCGCCGGGGCAGTTGTCGCCCGGCAGCTCTCGAACGTGCCCGAGAACGCCGTGAAGACCGTCGTCGGCGTGATGCTCACCAGCTTCGGGACGTTCTGGGTCGGTGAAGGCGCGGGGGTGAGGTGGCCCGGGAGCGACCTGGCCCTCCCGGTGCTCATCGGGGTGTTCGCCGTCACCGCCGCGGTGATGGTGGCGGCGCTCCGTCGCACCGAGCCGGGGCGCAGCCGTTCCGTCGAGGCGCCCCGGGTGGTGGTGGAGGACATGGCGAGGTGAGAGGCGCCCTGCGTCGGGTGGTCCGGACCACCGGTCGGTTCCTGTGGTCGTTCTTCGTCGACGACACCCCCGAGGTCCTGGTGGCCGCCCTCGTCATCGTGGTCGCCGCCTTTGCGCTGCGCCACGAGCGTGCCGGGGCTGTCGTCGTGCTGCCCCTGCTGGCCATCGCCGGCCTCGGATTCGGGGTGTGGCGGGCGAGCCGCTCGTCGCCGGAAGGCGCCGACGACTCCTCGTAGGGGTCGAACGTGGGCCGACCGCCCATTCTTGGTTGGTAGGTAACCACAGACATTGGTATCGGCGCTCGGAATCATCATGGGCACGGGCTAAGGGTCCACCCCAATTGTGCCGATCCTCAAAGACAACGGTAGCGCCAACGGTCGAGTCCCCGGATTCTGAACGCTCGACGCAACCATTACCCAGGCGACTCCTGCCGACCCCGACTGTGCTCGACGGATGATCTGGCGAGCACGAGGAGGAGGGGATCGAGGCCGATGATCGCGCGACGGTCTGTTTGGTCAGCGACGACAGCGCTGTTGGTCCTTGTGGGCTCTGCCAGCTCGATCATGGGGGCCAATGCGCTGGGACGGGAGCAGGACCAGAAGTCGCATCAGGCCTTTGCCGCGACCTCTGCGGAGATCGCCTCGTCGCTGACGGAGACCATCCAACACCAACAAGACCTCGCACTAGGTGCCGGAGCCTTCTTGATCGGCAATCCCAATGCCACCCAGTCTCAGTTCGTACAGTGGACCAACTCCATTCGGGTGTTCGCGCAATACCCAGAAGTCATGAATATCGGCGAGGTCACACTTGTCCCGGCATCACAGCTGAGTGCTTTTGCCGCCCGAGAAGCCGCCGACCCCTCAGGTCCGCTGGCTGCCGATGGCACCTTCCAGGTCACTCCGGCGGGACGGCGTCCCTACTACTGCTTCCAGACAGTAGAGCGATCACGGGGCACGCAACAGAACCTTCCCGCCGGCATCGACTACTGCGACAGCCCGCTAGGCCCGGCGCTGGTTGAGACTCGGGACTCGGGCCGGGCCGCGTACTTTCCCTACGGACAGGGAAAGAACGCAATGCTGGTAGTGGGGACCGCCATCTACCGTGGCGGCGTCGTGCCGACGACGACCCAAGCTCGCCGTAGCGCGTTGATCGGTTGGACCGGCACGGAGGTCCTCCCGAGTGTCTTCTTGAAGGCCGCCCTGGAACACCATCCATTCACCGCGGTGACATTCAACTACGGCCAGGATTCTCCCAAGGCGATCTTCAAGGCCGGCTCGACACCTATCCGAGCGCAGTCGACGACGATCGACCTGCACAACGGATGGCATGTCCGGGTCTTCGGTGCGTCGACCGGCGCTGGAATGCTCTCCAACGCGGACGCCCTTACCCTGTTGTTGGGTGGGATCATGCTCAGTCTGTTGTTCGCAACCTTGATCTATGTGCTCGGCACCAGCCGTTCTCGGGCGCTGCTTCTGGTGCATGAACGCACCGACGAGCTCCACCACCAGGCTTTCCACGACTCGCTCACCGGACTCCCCAATCGGGCCTTGATCCTCGATCGGGCTGGTCAGATGCTGGCGCGTGCTCGACGACAGCGCACCCCTTTGGCCGTACTGTTCCTCGACCTCGACGATTTCAAGGACATCAACGACACCTTGGGCCACGCAGCAGGCGATCAGCTGCTCCTCGCGGTCGGAACCAGAATGACGAGTGCGCTTCGTGAAGTGGACACGGTTGGACGTTTGGGTGGTGACGAGTTCGTCGTGCTGCTCGAGGGCACCTCACTGGCAGCAGGTGCCCAGGTGGTGGCGGATCGGATCCTTGACGTACTGGCGACCCCATTCGAGATACCGGGCCACGACACTCCGTTGGCAGTCACTGCCAGCATCGGCATCGCCGAGGACGTCCGGGCGACACCTGACGAGCTGCTGCAAGATGCCGACATCGCCCTCTACCGGGCCAAGGCCACCGGCAAGCGGCGCGCCGTGCCCTTCTCCCCATCGATGCGCAAAGCCGTCGACGATTTCCGAAACCTCGACGTGGATCTACATCGCGCCCTCAAAGCCGACGAGCTCTTCCTGGTCTACCAACCCACCATCAACCTCGCCTCCGGAGCGGTTACCGGCGTTGAGGCACTCTTGCGCTGGCACCATCCGGAACGGGGCGTCCTTCAGCCCGACGTATTCATCCCCCTCCTCGAATCGAGCGGCCTCATCATTCCGGTCGGTCAGTGGGTGCTCGAGGTCGCGTGCCGACAGGGTGCGGTATGGGAGAATCAGGGTCATCCATTGTTTGTGTCAGTCAACATCTCGGCTGTTCAGCTCGGACGGGACCGGATCGTCGACGATGTCCATGGCGCCCTCGCGGCGTCCGGCTTCGATCCCGGCATGTTGACGTTGGAGCTCACTGAGACCACCTTGATGAACGACGTCCAGTGCACCCTGGCCCGACTTGCACAGCTGAAGGCGATTGGGGTGCGGCTCGCCATCGACGACTTCGGCACCGGCTACTCGTCGCTCGCGTACCTACAGCAATTCCCCATTGATGTCTTGAAGATCGACCAGTCCTTCGTCTCAGGGATTGCCGACTCGTCAGACTCTGCCGCCATCGTCCACACGCTGGTCCGACTCGGCAAGGTGCTCGGGCTCGAAACCGTCGCCGAGGGTGTCGAGCATGACGAGCAGCTGATGCGGCTCAGAGCGGAGGGGGTCGATACCGGTCAGGGATTCCTCTTCGCTCGGCCGCTCGATGTGGGTGCTGTCGACCAACTCCTGAGAATCTCGGCCGGTACGTCCGAGGCTGTTCGAGTCGTGGGTTGAGAGACAGCAGGAGTGCTCGAGTCAACATCTCTACGGCGTAAGGCGAGGTCCGATGTCTATGGATTGTCGCCAGCAGCGCTCTCGGCGTCCGTTGTCAGCGTGGCAAAGTGCTTGTGGATGTCCTCGATCCTGGCTGCATCCGCTCGGCGCTGCGCTTGAATCTCCTCGTGCGCCTTCGCCATGAGCTCCGCAGTAATGCGAGGCTGTTTCGACAATATGGGGTGGTGCTTGCGGCAGGCTTTGAAGGGCGTGCCGTCGACTCTGTGTGTGATGATCCTCCAGCAGCCTTTGTCATGGCAGTTCACGTGACGCATCCCGACGATGACAGCACCGATCAACGTGACCTCGCCGATATCGGATCCTGCCCCTGACCAGAAGCCGTAGTAGGGGCCCGAGCCGCCGACGCCGAAGAAGTGGTACAGCCAGTTCCCGATGGCGTGCAGTGTCGTCATGACGATTCCCTCCAGTCGACATCCGCAGGGAGCCGAGGGTTGGCCCGACCGTTCAGTGTGACGCAGAAAGACCGCACAGCTTCGGAGATCGCGAGTGTGCCACACTTCCTGGCACGAACCGCGGTCTAACCGAGCGATACTGCTTGATCGTTCCGCCCTCGGCCAGGGCAACAAGGTCAGCGAGCGACCGGACTTGCTGGCTGCTCGGCGTTTAGGCTCCTGGAGCCGGTACCTCTCCAGCAGGCCGGCGAAAGGAGCGATCCCCGGATGAGCCCGGAGGTCCCGGATGAAGCAGACGGGGTTTCCCGGTGCACGGAGGACGACCTCGGTGAGCTGCGGGCATTCCAGGCTCACATGTACGAAGCGGGCAGCCGAGTGCTCGACCACAGCCGAGCTGACTGGCTGTTCTCGCGCCATCCCTTGCGGCCGGACGAGGGGCTGACGATCTGGGTCTGCCGTCGCGGCGGCCAGATCGTCGGCACCGAGGCTGGGATCCCCTTTGACCTCACCGTCGAGGACGGACGTTGCCGGGGCTCATGGGCGGTCGAGCTCATGGTGGACCCGGAGTGGCGGGGAAGCGGAATCGGCCCTGCCCTGTCCGAAGCCCACCGGCGGTCGTGTCTCGTCTCGGCCGGTCTGAGCGTCTCCCACGCCGCATATCGGTCCTTATTGCGCAGGCGCTCGACCGACATGGGACGTGTCCCCATGTACCTCCGCCTGCTCGATCCCCGAGCCATCCTTCGCTGGGAAGGCGCACCCATGCTCGTGCGCTATCTGGCGCTTCCACTGATCGCGCCGGCACTGTGGCTATTGGGCGGGGTGGACCGCATCCGCAATGCCCGCACCGACCTCCTTTCCATCAGCGCCTTCGATCAGCGTGCCGACGTCCTCTGGCAGGAAGTGTCGGTCCTCTACCGCGCCATCTCCCACCGCGACGCCCCGTGGCTCCGATGGAGGTTCGACGACTGCCCGCATCGGAGCGAATACCTTCGCTACTACGTCCTCCATCGCGAACGACTGATCGGGTACCTTGTGCTTCGTTGGACGACGTGGAGCGGGCGCCCGGTTCTCGCGCTCGTCGACTACCTCGCGGCGCCCGGTGACGTCGCCCGATTGCTGTCGTCGAGCCTCCGGGTGGCTCGCGCACTCGGTGCGACTGCCGTGCTGTGCAACACGCTGAACGTGCAAGCTGAGAACGCATTTCGGACGAGCGGGTTCTTCCAACGTCGCAATCAGGGCATTCGCTTCCTCGCCTACACGAGCGACGAGTCCTTGAAACCGGTCATCCTCAATCCTTCGGACTGGTTCATCACTTCCGCCGACAGCGACCTTGACTGAGGCCACCCACATGTGGTGTCAGCCCGATCCTATGGGCACCTCATCGTGGGCGAAGGCCTGAGGGAAAGGTCCAGAAAGGATCGGGTCGATGTCGACCCCGTCACGAGCTGCAGCGGTCTCCGAGCCACGGCTGCTGACCGTCGAGGGCGTAGAGGGCGACGGCCACGGTGTCCTGATCGGCCTTGGACGCACGGTCCGGCGGCACGCCGACCAGGTCCGGGCGGCCGGCAGCCCGCGCCGCGCTGTTCCACGTGGCCTGGCTGAACTGGAACGCCCCCATGTACATCCCGTTGGGGGACACCGCTGCATAGTTTCCGCCCGACTCCGCCCGACTCCGCCCGCACGACACACTGCAGGTAGGGAACTCTCTATGACGGCAGGAATCTCAGTCGAAATCAGGAGTCTTTTGCCTCCTCAGACCTCCTGTCACCGCAGGTCTTCGACGTGTTTCCGCATGCACACCCAGGGGTCCGGCTTCACACCATTCGGGTGCAGTTGCTGCCGAGGCCGACGTGCAGTTCGATTTCCGGTACTGATCGGTGTTCACACACGGGGGGGGTGCAGATGGATTCCGGGGTACCACCCTTGACCAGTACGACCAGGTCATCGAACGGCTCGGGTCTCGACCCGGAGGACCGGGACCGCGTGGCGTGCTCTTGCAATGGATCACGAAGACCGACGACGGATTTCGAATCATCGACGTCTGTGAATCACGAGAGGAGTTCGAGGATCAGCGGTCCGAGAGAGTCATCCCCGCGTTTCGAGGGGTTGGCGCGCCCCATCCCGCCCGACATCCAATTCTTCGAGGTGCACGACCACTTCGTCGGTAGCCCGGAGGAGCCACTGAACGTCGACTGGGCTCTTGGCCGGAGCCTCGTCGCCTACAGCGCTGCGGCGATCAGCTTACCGATCGTCTTGTAGCCCTTGTCGTTGGCGTGGATGTTCCCGAGGGCGCAGTACCAGGTGTACTTGCACACCTCGGCCACCGCCTTGGGGATCTTGCCGTAGGGCGCCAGGTTGCTGAGCTTGGTCAGCGGGGTGTAGGCGCCGGTGGCGGCGGTGACGTCGACGAACTTGCCGTTGGGCACGCCGGTGTAAGCGGCGGCCAGGGTGGGGTTGATCAGCAGGTTGAAGGCCAACGTCGACTCCGAGGCCAGGGTCTGGTTGGCCGTGGTGGCCGGGAACGACGGGAACACCCACAGGCCGAGGAGCACGTCGGGATAGGTGAGGCCGACGATCGGCACGGTCGGGCCGGCCGACGTGCTCAGGTCGCCGACGAGTGTGGTCACGTTGGCCTGGATAAGGGCCTTGCCGTTGCTGACGCAGGTGATGGCGTCGGTTGCGCCGTTGACCGGGTTCCCGGGAGCCGCCGCGGCACACGGCGTGACGTCGTTGCCGCCGATCGACACGGTGATGAGGCCGATCTGGCCCGGATGGGTGGCGATGAACGCCTCGGCCGCAGTCACCTGGCTCTGGCCCGCCGCGATGGGCCCGGGGTTCAACGCGGCGGGTGGGCCGTAGGCGTCCACGCCACACCTTCCCGTGAACGTGAGGATCGAGTCGCTGGTGGCCCCGCCGCAGCCGAAGTTCACCAGGGTCATTTTCTCCTTCTTGGCCACGTAGCCCGTGTAGCCGTACGTCGCCGCGGGCGTGGGCGACGGTTGGTAGCCGACGGAGTAGGAGTCGCCCAGGGAGAGGTAGTAGCGCGGGAAGGTCACCGTCGTCCCCGGGGCGACGGGCCCGGTGGTGCCGCTCGTCACCAGGTCGATGCCGCACGCCAGTACGGCCTTCTTGGGCGCGCACGTGCCGTCGCTCGGGCCGACGACCGTGAAGGCCACGGGCGTGATCACGCCCTTGGCGTTGACGGTGATCGCCACCTCGGTCGACAGGTCGCAGCCTGACGACGTGTCGGTCGCGGTCGGGAGGCACTCGACCAGGTAATGCCCGTTGTCCCCCGGGGCCTTGCCGCTGACCGTCACCTGCTGGTCGAGTGACAGGCCGGCTTTCTGCGAGACCTTCAGCTTCAACCCGGTGGCGGCATGGCCGACGCCGCCGGTCACGACCACCAGGCCGAGGCTGAGCACGGCGGCGGTCAAGATCATGCGGGTCGTCATGGCCGTGGAACGATGCTTCATCGGTGCCCCCAAGGTTCGGTGGTTGCCTTCCTAACCCTTTCCGGACCACGCTGCCTCGTCAAAACTGACGGTCTCGTGCCGTGCCCCCGGCGGCCCCGGTCGACACCACTGCGAATTGCCTGCTCACAGCGGTCAAGGGTCCCTCGGGTTCCCCAGAGTCACCGGGAAGCCTGGAGCGGGCACCCTGTTCTCGCCGCGCTCGACACTTCGGGTGAGCGGGGTCTTCCGACGCCGCGACCAGGGGCATCCGCTCCCGCGCCTACGAGCTGCAGCGGTCTCCGAGCCACGGCTGCTGACCGTCGAGGGCGTAGAGGGCGACGGCCACGGTGTCCTGATCGGCCTTGGACGCACGGTTCGGCGGCACGCCGACCAGGTCCGGGCGGCCGGCAGCCCGCGCCGCGCTGTTCCACGTGGCCTGGCTGAACTGGAACGCCCCCATGTACATCCCGTTGGGGGACACCGCTGCATAGTTACCGCCCGACTCCGCCCGCACGACACACTGCAGGTAGGGATTGAGGGCGGGGTCCGCGCCTGACGCCGGCGTGGAGGTCGTCCCGTTGACCGCCGTCTGCGGAGCCGACCGCGTGGCGGCGGCCACGGCGGCCGCGGCCGCGGTGGCCTGCGCGGTGGTCTGGGCGGCGACGGCGGCTGCCAGCTGCCCGGTCACCTGACGCTGCACGGCCTCCATCTGGTGCTCGGTGCTCTGGGCCTGGGCGAGGTCGGCGGCCTGCTGTTCCTGCTCCGACCTGTCCTGGTCCTGCTGCTGCTGCAGCGTCTCCTCGTGCGCCTGGAGCGTGAGCTGAGCGGTGTGCAGCTGGTCGAGAGCCGACTCCATGCCGCCGGCTGCGATGGCTGCGTACTCGTTGACCAACTGCGCCTGCTCGGCGTTGCCGGTGAACAGCGCTGTCCCCGATCCCGACAGCTTGCCACCGTTCATGTACGACTTGATCGCCAACTGGCGCACCGCGCTCGTATCCACGGCGATCTGCTGTTGGTCCTGGCTGAGCTGTTGTGCAGTGGCGGTGATCGCCCGGTTATCGGCGGCCACCTTCTCGGACGCCACCGAATACTGCTGTTGCTCGGCGCCGATCTGCAGCTGCTGCTGCACCAGCTTCTGTGAGATCGACGCCGCCTGCGCCTGGAGATCCGAGATCTGGCTGGCCGCCGCGGTCCGGGGGCCGATGACCATGGTCAGCGAGGTCGCGGCGACAAGCGTCGACACGAAACCGGCCGCGGCGGCGCGACCTCGTTGTGAGCGTCGGGGACGGCATGCTGAGGGTATGCGTCGGGCGCGAAACACGGTGAGGTGAACGCTACTGACCCCCCCCATGAAGGACAAAACCCGGTTCGGGCTGGCTCGGCCATGCTCGAGCAGGACGGGGATCACTACGAACATCCATTCGATGCACGGTGAAATCGCTCCCGAGCGCACGCTCCGGAGACGGTTGCGGGGCCGAGCTCAGCGCACGGGCCCGAAGCCGAGCGCCGAGGCGAGGACGTTCTCCAGGTAGCGGCTGTACGTGGCCGTGATGTGGTCGTCGTCCTTGTAGACGACGATGTTGTCGATGATGTCGGTGCACGTCGTCGAGCAGAACCACGGCGTCACGTTCACGTAGCGCGCACCCGCGCCGGCGGCGGCAGTCTGCTCGGCCGCATCCATCGCTCGGTAGTACGGACTGGGCACTCCGGAGCACGCCTGCACATTGTCGACGTGGCGGGCGAGACAATTCGGATTGATGTGGGGGGTGATGGGGATGTCCCCGAGCACCACCTTGCGGGTCCTCGGCGCGTTCACCGCGGTCAGCGCCTGCGACAGGCCCTGCTCCCACAGCGCCGGGGTGAGCTTGCCGCTCGGGTACACCTGCCCCCGGGGGATCCCGGTCACGATCAACAGGTCGGGGTTCATGGCGTTGATGCGCTGCGTGGCGTACCGGTGCCAGACGTCGCACTGCGTGAAGCGGCCACCCAGGGCCCCGAACCCGGGCGGATTGGTGCGCGCCACCAACGCCGCGTGGCACCAGTCCTTGCCCAGCACCACCAGTCGCCACCCCGCCTGCTTGGCGATGGCGTCGAACGCCTCGAACCACATGAGCGCCGACGAATCGCCGTAGAGGACCATGGTGTGGGCGCCGTGCGGGTCGCCGAACACGCACGAGGGGACGGTGGTGACGGCCAGATGCGCCTCGCAGCCGTAGGCGTCGGCCGGCAACCCTCCCCAGTCGTCGGGCGCGGCCGCCACCGAGGGGCTGACGTCAGCGGGGACCGTCGTGATGAGGCGGGCGCGCGCCACGGCGCGCTGTACCGCCGCCGCCGTTGCGGGCGCCAGGCCCGAGCCGGGCACCGCTCCCTGGGCGGCCGCCCCGGCACCGGCGGCAGGTGCCATCACCGTGACGACAC
Organism: Acidimicrobiales bacterium; assembly: GCA_035531755.1. Lineage (NCBI taxonomy): Bacteria > Bacillati > Actinomycetota > Acidimicrobiia > Acidimicrobiales > Acidimicrobiales bacterium. Next base: position 25,341 of record DATKSK010000031.1, read on the forward strand.
CGATGCACAACGCGCTGGCGACGACACCGGTGCCGACGCTCGCCCACCGGATACGCGCCAGCACCCGGGCATGACGGATCGGGTTCTCCACGATGAAGTAGGTGAGCACCGACAGCCCCAGCGCGATCACCGCCAGGAGCACGTCGTCGATCACCGGCAGGGTGCGGCGCCCCTGGTACTGGGCGGCGATCACCAGGATCGGCCAGTGCCACAGGTACAAGGAGTACGACCAGCGCCCCAGCCATCGGAACGCCCCCAACGACAGCAGCGCCTCGGCCCCCGCCCGCGGGGCGGCCGTCCCCCCGGCGATCACGAGGGCGGCGGCCACCACGGGGACGGCCACCCACGAGCCCGGGTACGGCGTGGTGTTCGTGAACCCGACGGCGGCGCCCACGATGCCGGCCAGGCCCACCCACGTCATCGCGGCGGCCAGGGGCGGTGGGAGGCGCCGGAGCTTCCCTGCGGCCACGGCCACGAGCGCCCCCAGCGCCAGCTCCCATGCCCGGGTGAAGGGCGAGAAGTACGCCGCCGTCGCATCCGAGGACGTCTGGGCGACCGACCACACGAACGACGTCACCACGGCCAGGGTGAGGAACGCGCCGAGCTTGGCCCGCAGCGACAGGCGACGGCCCACCGTCGCCACCAGGAGGAAGATCGTCGGGTAGACGACGTAGAACTGCTCCTCCACGGCCAACGACCAGAAGCTCTGCAACGGGGACGGGGGGCGTTGCGAGAGGAAGTAGTCGGTCCCGGTGGCTGTGAAGTGGAAGTTGGCCAGGAACACCGACGCCCAGCGGGCATCACCCACGACCTGGCTGGTCGCCACCACGCCGAGGAGGAGGCGGGTGGCCAGGACGCTCACCACGATGACCAGGGCCGCGGCCGGGATGATGCGCCGGGCGCGCCGGCCGTAGAACGCCAGCAGGCTGGTGCGGCCCGTGGCGGTCCGTTCCCGCAGCAACAGGCCGGTGATGACGTAGCCCGAGATGACGAAGAAGACGTCGACCCCGACGTACCCTCCCCCGAGGTGCGGGATGCCCACGTGATAGAGCACCACGAGCAGCACGGCGACGGCCCGCAGGCCTTCGACGTCGGGACGGAAGGCGCGGTCCTCGGGCGCGGTGCCCGCCTCGTCGCCAGACGCCAGGAATCGAAGGCGCGCCGCGTCGGCAGAGCGCTCTGCGTCGGCGACGCGCGCGTCGGTGCCTGTCATGCCCTGTCGACCCCCCATCGAGAGGCGCAAGATTACGCCGCCTGATCCCACAGGACACCCCGGCCCAGCGTGACGGACCGGACTACTCCACTCCCTGGTCCACCGTCCCGGCGAGGTGGACGGGCGGGGACCCGGGCCGCACGAACCAGCCGTTGGCGGCCCCCGTGCGAGGGACGTGTTCACGGTGACGGTGAGCACGAGACCGTCCCCACCGGGCTCGTCGAAGGCGCTCGCCCAGGGCCCGCCACCCACGACGGCGGCGCTGCGCCACAGGACCGCGCCCGTCCGCCAGTCGACCACCTCCACGGGCCCTGCGGCCATGCCGGGTCGGACTCGTGGACGGGAGGCCCGGGTCCGGGGAGGGACGGCCCCCGTACTATGCACGGGTGCGATCCGAGTCGGCGGACGAGCCTGACCGGGCGGTCCCCTCCATCGAGGAGATCGAGGACGCCGTCGTCGACGGTGACCGCCCGCTGGCCGCGGGGACGGCGATCTCGGCGTTGCGCAACCGCACCTTCCGGGTGGTCTTCCTCGGGGCCTTCGCCTCCAACATCGGCACCTGGATGCAGAACGTCGTCCTCGGCGCCTACGCCTACGACATCACCCGGTCGAGCACCTTCGTCGGGGTGATCATCTTCGCCCAGCTCGGCCCCGCGCTGCTGCTCGCCATGGTCGGTGGCCTCGTGGCCGACAGGGTCGACCGGAAGAAGCTGCTCATCGTCCTGTCGCTCGAGCAGCTGGTCTTCTCGCTCGTCCTGGCCCAGGTGGTCCGCGCCGCGTCACCGTCCCACGTCCTGCTGGTGGCGATGGTGGTCATGGTCGGCGTCGGCAGCGCCATGTTCGGTCCCGCCTACTCGGCCATCCTCCCCGGCCTCGTTCCCCGCAGCGACCTCGGGGGGGCCATCTCGCTGAACTCGGCCCAGATGAACGCGTCACGCGTCATCGGCCCCGCCGTCGGGGGCGTCGTCTTCCACGCGGCCGGTCCGGCGTGGGTCTTCGCCGGCAATGCCGTGACCTACCTCTTCGTGGTGGGTGCCCTGATGGCCGTGCGACTGCCCGTGTTGCCCCGGTCGCAGCACGCCAGCCACTGGCGCGAGCTCACCGCGGGCATCACCACCGCCCGCCGGGACCGGGTCGTCGGGCGGTGCCTGGTCACCGTCTTCGCCTTCTCACTGCTGGCGCTGGCCTTCATCGGCCAGATGCCCGTCGTGGCGGCGCACAACCTCGGGATCGACCCCCGGTCCGCAGACTACGGCATCCTCTACGCCTCGTTCGGCGTGGGCGCCCTCGTCGGCGCCATCTCGATCGGCACCGTGTTCGCCGGCACCTCCAAGGCGATGATCGTGCGGATCTGCCTGCTGTGCTACTCGGCATCGTTGGCGGCGTTCGCCCTGCTGCGCGCCGCGCTGCCCGCCTACTTCGTGGTGGCGGTCGTCGGCGCCTTCTACTTCGCCTTCATCACCGCGCTGAACACGGCCCTGCAGACCCGGTTGAGCGACGCCGTGCGCGGCCGCGTCATGGCCCTGTGGATCATGGGGTTCGGTGGGACCGTGGCGCTCGGCAACCTGATCATCGGCCCGGTCGTGGCCGGCGTCGGGATCACGGCCGTCCTGCTCTTCGGTGCCGGTGTCGCCCTGCTCCTGGCGGGGTACGCCGACGTCAGGGCTCCGGCCGAAGGCGTCGGTGACACCGGACCGGCGATCCCCGGCCGGGACGGGGCGCCAAGGGGACGACCGGCAGGGACCCGGGGGTCCGGTCCTCCTTGACCATCTTGTCGATCAAGGTGGCGATCAGGTCGTAGCCGGTGGTGTTGGCGTGGATGTTGCCGAGCTGGCAGTACCACGTCAGGTTGCACACCTGGGCGACGGCCTCCGGGACGGTGATCGACCCGAAGGGCGCCAGCGTGATCGTCGCCGTCTTCTTGAAGGCGGTGTACGCGCCCGTCTTCTTGGTGACGTCGATGAACTTGCCCTTCCCGCCGACCTTGTTCGCCGTCTTCAGGTACGGGTTGATGATGACCTTGAACGCCACCGGCGACTCGTTCACCAGCGTCTGACTGGCCGTGCTGGGCGGGAACGCCGGTGTGCCGCCGAGATCGACCCAGTCCCCGAGCAGGACGTCGGGGTAGGTCAGCCCGATGACGGGCACCTTCTTGCCCGCCTTGCCCCCGGTCAGGAGCGCGGTGCGCAGGTCCTGGGTCAGTGTGGGCACGTTCGCCTTGATCGAGCTGGCGACGTTGCCGACGCAGGTGATCGGAGACGAGGCGCTGGCGCACGCGGTGACGCCCGGTGAACGTGAGGATCGAGGTCGTCGCACCATCCGGAGAGTTCGCAGGTGACAAGGGGTGCGCGCCTCGGGAAAGATCTCGCGCCGGCGGGCCGTCCCGGGGCGCATCGCCGACCCGGCTCGACCATCGGCGCCCGGAGAGGGGAGAATTTCGCGGCAACCTGTCGATCCGGCGGGGTGCCGTCCGTCGTACGGGCACACCGACCGAGGAGACACCATGCGCTACGTGCTGATGATCTGCGACGACGAGGCCGCCCTGCTGGCCCGCAGACCGGAGGAGAACGCCGAGTTCCTGGGCGAGTACGGCGCCTTCGGCGAGGAGATGACCGCTCGCGGCGTGCTGCGCGACGGGAACCGGCTGCGCCCCACCAGCGACGCCACCACCGTGCGCGTGCGCGACGGCGAGGTGCTCACCGCCGACGGCCCCTTCGCCGAGACCAAGGAGCAGATCGGCGGCTACTACGTCGTCGACTGCAAGGACCTCGACGAGGCCATCGAGGTGGCCTCGAAGATCCCCTCGGCGCGCATCGGGACCATCGAGGTCCGGCCCATCTGGGAGATGTAGTTGGACGACGTCGAGGCCGCGGTGGCTGGGGCCTTCCGAGACGAGTGGGGCCGTGTCGTCGCCACGCTCATCCGGACGACGGGGGACTGGGACCTGGCCGAGGAGTGCGCCCAGGATGCCTTCGCCCGGGCGCTGGCCCACTGGCCCCGGGCGGGCATCCCGGACAACCCCGGCGCGTGGCTCACGACCACGGCGCGCCACCGGGCCGTCGACCGTTTGCGCCGCCAGGCGGTTGGCGCCGCCAAGGCACGGGAGGCCGCGGTGACGGCACCGCCCGGCGGGCTCACGGACGGCGACGGCGACAACGACGGCAACAACGACGACGACGACAGCGGCATCGTCGACGAGCGGCTCCGGCTCATCTTCACGTGCTGCCACCCGGCGCTGTCGCTGGAGGCCCGGGTGGCGCTCACCCTGCGGACCCTGGCCGGCCTGACCACGGCCGAGATCGCCCGGGCGTTCCTGGTCCCCGAAGCCACCATGGCGCAGCGGCTGGTCCGGGCCAAGCGCAAGATCCGCAACGCCGCCATCCCCTATCGCGTACCACCTGCGCACCTGCTGCCCGACCGGACGTCGGCCGTGCTCGCCGTGCTGTACCTGTTGTTCAACGAGGGTTACGCCGCCTCTTCGGGCGCGGACCTGGTGCGCTCCGGCCTGTGCGCCGAGGCCCTCCGCCTGGCATCGACGATGGCGGAGCTGATGCCCGACGAGCCCGAGGCGCTCGGCCTGCTGGCGCTCATGATGCTGCACGACGCCCGTCGGACCTCGCGCGTCGACGCCGCCGGTGACCTCGTGCCGCTCGACGAACAGGACCGGTCGCGCTGGGACGCCACCGGCATCGAGCGCGGCGTGGCCGTCCTCGAGTCGGCGCTGCGCCGGGGCGAGCACGGGCCCTATCAGGTACAGGCCGCCATCGCCGCCTGCCACGCCACGGCCCCCGACCCCGCGGCCACGGACTGGGGGCAGATCGCCCGCCTCTATCGCGAGCTGGGGCGGCTGGCCCCGTCCCCCGTGGTCGAGCTCAACCGCGCCGTGGCGGTCGCCATGGCCGACGGGCCGGCGGCCGGCCTGGCGCTCGTCGAACGGATCGAGTCCTCCGGCGCCCTGGGCCACTACCACCTGCTGCCGGCGACGCGCGCCGACCTTCTCCGCCGGCTCGACCGGCGTGACGAGGCCGCCGCCGCCTACCGCCGGGCGCTGGCGATGGCGGTGGGCGAGACAGAGCGGCGATACCTGGAACGCCGCCTGGCCGAGGTGCTCCCCGCGCCCTGACGGGCCGGGGCTCCTACACTGCGCAGCGTGCCAGGGGCGGTGGCTGCACCGTGACGACACGCTCGCGTGCATGGGTGGTGGCAGCCTCCCTGGGCGCGCTGGCGTCGACGTTGGCCGGATGCGGCGGGGACTCGTCGACGGCGGCCACGCCACCGACATTGGCGGCGCCGCCGCCACCCAGTGGCCCGAGCGCGCTGGTGGACCCGTTCATGGGCACCGGCGTCGGCGGCCCCAGTGTGGGGAACATCGACACCTTCCCCGGTGCCGACGTCCCGTTCGGGATGCTGCAGTGGAGCCCGGACACCTCCCCCGACCGGGCGCCCGGCGGGGGCTACTCCTATCGGGACTCCTCTGTCAGCGGCTTCAGCCTCACCCACATGAGCGGGCCCGGGTGCCCGGTGTACGGCGACATCCCGATCCTGCCCACCGTGGGCGCCATCGGCACCGACCCGGCGGCCACCCGGCTGCACTTCTCGCACCACACCGAGGTGGCGAACCCGGGCAGCTACGCCGTCACCGTGGGAGACCCTCCGGTGCGCGTCGAGCTGGCTGTCACCGCCCGGACGGGCCTGGGTCGCTTCACCTTCCCCGGGACCGGACCGGCCAACGTTCTGCTCAAGGTGGCCAACAGTGCCGCGGGGTCATCGCGCTCGGACGTCTCCGTCGTCGGCGACTCCACGGTGGAGGGGTCGGTCACGAGCGGGGGCTTCTGCGGCACCGGCGGCGCCTACCGCCTCTACTTCGCCGCCCGGTTCGACCGCCCCTTCCGCTCGTTCGGGACGTGGCACGGCCCCGCCGTGCACCCCGGCGCCAGGAAGAGCGCACAGCCGCGGTCGGGGGCCTACGTGTCGTTCGCGGGCTCCACGCGCGTGGTCGACATGCAGGTGGGTGTCTCGTTCGTGAGCACCGCCGATGCCCTCGGGAACCTGGCCGCCGAACGGCCCGGCTGGGGTATCGACGCCCTGCGGGCCAGGGCGACGGCCGTGTGGAACCAGTACCTCGGTCGGATCGCCGCCACCGGCGGGAGCGCGGCCGACGAGCGGACCTTCTACTCGGCGCTGTACCGGTCCCTGCTCCATCCGAACGTCTTCGGCGACGACAACGGGGACTACATCGGCTTCGACGGTGCGGTCCACCGGTCGAGCGGGTACACGCAGTACGCCAACTTCTCGAACTGGGACATCTACCGCAGCGAAGTGCCCCTGCTGGCCCTGATCGCGCCGACGCAGACGAGCGACATGGTGACGTCCCTCCTGGCGGACGCCGCACAGGGCGGCGGCCTCCCCAAGCTGCCCATGGCCAACGTCGAGAGCGCCCAGATGAACGGGGACTCCGCCGACCCCGTCATCGCGTCCGCCTACGCCCTCGGCGCCCGCGCCTTCGACGCTGCCGCCGCCCTGGGCGACATGGTCAAGGGGGCGACGGTACCCGGCGTGACCACCGACCGGTTCCCCGAGCGCCAGGACCTCCCGGAGTACCTCGCCCATGGCTACGTCGCGGCCGACCGGCGAGACCTGACGTCGCTCGACTACACCGTCGGCGCCTCCGAGACCCTGGAGTACGCCATCGACGACTCCGCCCTCGCCCAGCTGGCCCTGGCCACCGGCCAGGCGGGCACGGCCAGGACGTTCGAGGCGCGCGCCCAGGACTGGCGGAACCTGGTCGACCCGGCGACCGGCTACCTCGCCGCCCGGCGCGCCGACGGGAGCTTCCCGCCCGGGCCCGCCTTCCAGCGCTCGCCGGTGCCGGGGATCGGCCAGGACGGCTTCGAGGAGGGCAACGCCATCCAGTACACGTGGAGCGTGCCCCAGAACCTCCGTGGGCTGTTCGACGCCCTGGGCGGCAACGCGGCGGTGGTCGGCAAGCTCGACACCTTCTTCACCGAGCTCGACACGAGCCGCAAGCAGCCCTACGACTGGGCGGGCAACGAGCCCGCGCTCGGCATCCCCTGGGAGTACGACTACGCGGGCGCACCCTGGCGGGCGCAGGACGTCGTCCGGCGCATCGCCACGTCGCTGTACTCGGCGAGCCCGGGCGGCGAGCCGGGCAACGACGACCTCGGGGCGATGGCGTCGTGGTACGTATGGGCGGCGATGGGCCTGTACCCCGAGGTGCCGGGCCGGGGCGAGCTGGTGCTCGCCAGCCCCCTCTTCCCCCATGTGACGGTGACCCTCTCGAACGGGGACAGCATCGTCATCGATGCCCCGGGCGCGTCGGCCGCCGACCGCTACGTGCAGGGGCTGCAGGTGCAGGGTGTCACCGGCGTGCCCGAGGCGTGCACGTCGTCGTCCGCCGGCACGGGGTCCGCCGCCTACACCTGCCCGTGGTTGCCGTCGTCGGTCGTCTCGGGCGGGGGGCGCCTCGACTTCACGCTGGGCCCGGCACCCGACACCGCGTGGGGCACGGCGGCCGCCGAGGCGCCGCCGTCGTTCGGCGGCTGAACCGCGGAGGGATCCGGCTCGCGCCGTCCGGCCGCACGGACTAGAACCGGCTCCGGCGCCCCCGACGACGGGCGCGACGGGAGGCGGCCATGGCCGAGGTGACGATCCAGACAGGACAGGGCGCCATGCCGGGCTACCTGGCGGTACCGACGGGCGACGGGCCCTGGCCCGGTGTCGTCGTCATCCACGACGCCCTGGGCATGGGCAACGACCTGCGGCGTCAGGCCGACTGGCTGGCGGCGGAGGGCTACCTGACGGTGGCCCCCGACCTCTTCTACTGGGGAGGGATGATGGCCTGCCTCCGGACGGTCATGCGCGACGTGCGCAACCGGCGCGGCCGGACCTTCGACGACATCGAGGCGGCGCGCGCGTGGCTGGCCGGCCAGGAGCGCTGCACCGGGACGATCGGCGTCATCGGGTACTGCATGGGCGGCGGGTTCGCCCTGTTGCTCGCCCCCGACCACGGCTTCGCGGCGTCGAGCGTGAACTACGGCGCCGCCCCCAAGGACGCATACACCGAGCGCTTCCTGGCCGGGGCGTGCCCGATCGTCGGGAGCTACGGGGCGAAGGACCGCTCGCTGCGCGGCGCCGCCGGGCGGCTCGAGCAGGCCCTCTCGGCCGTGGGGGTCGACCACGACGTGAAGGAGTACCCCGACGCGGGGCACTCCTTCCTCAACGACCACGACGCCGCCGGCGACCGCACGCCGGCGCTGTTCGTGGTGACCGGGAAGTTCATGGCCGCCGGCTACCACGAGCCCTCCGCCGTCGACGCCCGCCGGCGGATCGTCGAATTCTTCGGCAAGCACCTGAAGGTCCCGACGAGCACCTGAAGGTCCCGGCGCCCGAGCGCGGTGCCCGCGGGGGCGGCCTCGCCACCCGGGTGCCCGTGATCGGCTCCGGGTCCGCACCACGACTACCCTGGCCGAGCGATTCGCGCCGCCCAGGGCGGGTGGCGGGCGCGACGGGGGTGTGCGGTGCGAGGGTTGACCACGACGCGACTCGCGGCTGCACTGCTGGCGGGCGCGGTGGCGCTCGGTGTGACGGGCGTGGGCACCACCGGTGCGTCGGGGGCCTCGGGCCTCGCACCGTTCAAGGGCCACGGGTCGATCGAGGAGGCGTACGTGCTCGGGGCCACACCCGGGGCCCACCTCACCCTGGTGAACGGTGCCGGCTCCACCGTGGGCTCGGGCGTCGTGGACCGCCTCGGGAGCCTCATCGTCCGCAACCTGACGCCCGGCGGCGGGTTCCGGTTCGAGGAGTCGAACGGGAAGCGTCGCGCCACGGCACCGTTCTCGGTCCTGTCGACGAAGTCGACGCCGCCGGCGTCGTTCTACTCGTCGCAGCACCTCGAGGCGGGGTTGAACTACGTGCGCATGCGCGACGGCATCACCATCGCCGCCACGGTGCGCCTCCCGCCGGGCAAGACCCTGGCCGATGGGCCGTTCCCGACGGTGATCGAGTACTCCGGCTACGCCACGGCCGCGCCCCACAGCCTCATCGCCTCGCTCGAGGGCCAGGGCCAAGCGAACGACCCCCTGGTCCCCGACTCCGCCACCATCGTCGGTGGGGCCATCGCCCCCCTGCTCGGCTTCGCCTCGGTCAGCGTGCAGATGCGCGGGACGGGCTGCTCGGGGGGCGCCTTCGACCTTTTCGGGCTGCCCTCGGACTACGACGGTTACGACGTGATCCAGACGGTCGGGGCCCAGCCCTGGGCCCTGCACCACAAGGTGGGCATGGTCGGAATCTCGTACTCGGGCATCTCGCAGCTCGAGGTGGCGGGCACCGACCCGCCCGATCTGGCGGCCATCGCCCCGCTCAGCGCCACCGACGACCTGTTCTCCACCGGCTACCCGGGGGGCATCTACAACAACGGGTTCGCCAAGAGCTGGATCGCCGAGCGCATCCACGACGCCCAGGCCGCACCGCACGGCGGCCAACCGTGGGCCGCGGCCGAGATCGACGCCGGTGACACCACGTGTCTCGCCAACCAGCGCCTGCACTTGGAGGCCCAGAAGCTCGCCGCGCTGGTGGGCCCAGGGCTGGCACGCGACCCCGCGCTGTTCGACCGCCGCTCCCCGGCGGTGTGGGCGTCGCACATCACCGTGCCCGTGTTCCTGGTGGGCGCACTCCAGGACGAGCAGACGGGCCCGCAGTGGCCCGCCCTCATCACCGCCCTGCGCCGCGACAAGAACGTCTACGCCACCATGCTCAACGGGACGCATATCGACTCGCTCGGCCCCGACACGGTCTCGCGCTGGCTCGAGTTCCTCGACATCTTCGTCGCCGGGAGGGTGCCGACACCGGCGCCGTTCCTGTCGCTGCTGGCGCCGGCGGTGTACGCCAACGCCACCGGCGGGGCGGCGTCCATGGCCCCGCCGGCCCTGCGCTTCATGACGGCGTCGTCGGTCAAGGACGCCAAGGCGTCCTTCGCCTCCCAGGACCCCCGGGTCCGGGTGCTCTTCGACAACGGGGGCGGGGACCTGGGCGCCGGGGCGCTCCAGCCCGCCTTCGAGGCCGACTACGCGTCGTGGCCGCCACGCGGGGCCGTCACCCGCTGGTTCCTCGGCGCCGGCGGCACCCTCTCCCCCACCCGCGGCGGCGGCGCCCCCGTGTCGTTCCGACCCGACCCCTCGGTGCGACCGACGACCGACCTGCCGTCGGGGAACGCCTGGGCCGCCCAGCCGCCCTACCGGTGGGCGCCGGTCCCGGCCGCCAACGGCATCGCCTTCGAGACGCCGGCGTTCACGGGCCCCACGACGATCGTGGGGCCCGCCAGCCTCGACCTGTGGCTCGAGTCGGCGGCGCACAGCACCGACCTGCAGGCCACGGTGACCGAGGTGCGCCCGGGCTCGACCGAGGAGGAGTACGTCACCTCGGGGTTCCTGCGCAGCCGCGACCGCACGCTCACCGCCGCGTCGACGACCCTCGACCCCGTGCCGACCTATCGCGGCAAGGACGAGCGGGACCTGCCGGCCGGGCGCTTCACGCTGGTGCGCATCCCGATCGACCCCATCGCGCACACCTTCCGGGCGGGCACCCGGCTACGAGTCGTGATCTCGGCGCCCGGCGGTGACCGGCCGTCGTGGGCGTTCGAGACCCCCGCCACGCACGGGTCGGTGACCGACACGGTGTCGCTCCGCGGCGCCCAGGCGTCGTCGCTCGCCGTCAACGTCGTGAGCGGCGTCGTGCCCACGGCGGCGATGCCCGCCTGCGGGGCCCTGCGGGGGGAGCCGTGCCGCCCCTACGCCGCCCTGGGCAACCAGCACTAGCCGCCGGCGTCCTCCTCGATGGCGAACTCGGGGCAGTTGGCGATGGCCAGTCGGGCTTTGTCCTCCAGGCCCGGAGGCACGGTCCCGTCGCCGACCACCGTGGACAAGCCGTAGTCGTCGATCTCGAAGAGCTCGGGGGCGAGCCCGTAGCAGCGGGCGTGGCCCTGGCACTTGTCGGGGTCGACGCGGATCCTCATGGGAACACGACCGGGAGCAGCCGGGGCCCACGGACCTGGCCGCCCGCCCACGTGACCTCCCGGCCGTCGGCCAGGCGGAACTCGGGGATACGCCGCAGCCATTCCTCCAGCGCGACGCGCAGCTCCATCCGGGCCAGGTTGGAGCCTGCGCACCGGTGGATGCCCGAGCCAAACGCCACGTGGCGGTTGTGGGCCCGGTCCAGCACGACGGTGTCGGCGTCGGGGAACACCTCGGGGTCGCGGTTGGCGGCCGGGAAGTTCATCAGGATCTTGTCGCCGGCGCGCATGGGGCACCCGGCGAACTCCACGTCCGAGGTGACCACGCGGGCCATCGTCACCGGCGAGTAGGCCCGCAGCAGCTCCTCGACGGCGAGCGCCATGACCTCGGGGTCCTCGACCATGCGCGTGCGGTCCGCCGGGTGCGTCGCCAGGTGCCAGAGCGACGAGCCGATGGCGCTCCACGTCGTGTCGACGCCGGCGATGAGCACCAGCGCGGCCGAGCCGAGCACCAGGCTCGTCTCGAGCGGGGCGCCGTCCACCTCGGTGTGCAGGAGTGCGCTCAGCAGGTCCTCCCCGGGATGATCCCGGCGCGTGCCGATCTCCTCGACGAAGTAGTTGAGCAAGCCGTGCACCCCGTGGGCGCGGCGCTCGGGGTCGTCGGCGAACTCGAGCACGTCGCGCACCCACCCGGTGAAGGTGTCTGCCAGGTCGGGGCTCACCCCGAGGATGTGGGCGATCACTCGCACGGGGATCTGCTGGGAGTAGTCGGAGGCGGCGTCCGCCGTGCCGTCGTCGATGAAGCCGTCGATGAGCGACGAGCACAGCGAGCGCGTCATCGCCTCGTAGCCCTCGACGCGGCGATGCGAGAACCACGGCAGGAGCAACCGCCTCGTCCACGTGTGCAGGGGTGGGTCGGCGGAGATGGGCGGGAGCCCGTAGGGGAGGATCGGCTCCTCGGGCTCCTCTCCCTCGAACGGGATGACCGCCACCTCGAGGGAGCTGAAGTGCTCGATGTCGTGCGCGATCGCGGTGACGTCCTCGTAGCGGGTCGGCAGCCACGTGCTGCCCCGCCGGTCGGTGTGAGCGATCGGGCACGTCGTGCGCAGCTCGTCCCACACGCTGAAGGGGTCGGCGACGTACTCGGGGGCGAGGACGTCGAAATCGCTCGCCCACAGGCTGACCGGTGTCCGTGCCACTGCTCTCCCCCTCCGTCACCGCCGCCGGCCGCGACCGGCGTCAGGCGCCAATCATGGCACCATCGCGCCGGGAGGACGGGCGCTCAGCTCTTGGCCCGCAGCTTGGGGGTGACGACCCAGAGCGGAGGCTCCTGGGTGATGTGCGTCCGGAGGAAGATGTCCAGCTGGGTCGGCGACAGGGGTCGTCCGTAGAGGAACCCCTGACCCGTGTCGCACTGCTCGGCCAGGAGCGGGTCGAGCTGTCCCTCCTCCTCGATCCCCTCGGCGATGGTCTCGAGCCCGAGGGTCTTGCCGAACTGCACGAGCGTGTGGATCAGCATCGACGAGTCACGCGTCGTGGCCATCGAGCTGATGAACGACCGGTCGATCTTGAGGATGTCGATCGGGAACTGGCGCAGGTAGGCCAGCGACGAATAGCCCGTGCCGAAGTCGTCGATGGCGATGCGCACGCCGAGCGCCTTCAGAGCGACGAGGCGCTCCACCATGAGCGCCGTGTCGCGCGTGAGCGTGGTCTCGGTGATCTCGATCACCAGGGCGTGCGGGTCGAAGCCCGACGCCGTCAGGGCGTCGCTGACGTCGTTCACCAGCATGTCGGACTCGAGCTGGCACGCCGAGACGTTGACCGACATGGCGATCCGGTAGCCGTTCCCGTGCAGGAGCGATCCCTGCCGGCACGCCTCGCGCAGGACCCACCGCCCCACGGGAACGATCAGCCCGCTCTCCTCGAGCAGGGGGAGGAAGTGGTCGGGCGGGATGACGCGGCGGGTGGGGTGCTGCCAGCGCAGCAGGGCCTCCACGCCGGTGGTGGTGCGGGACTCGATGTCGAAGATGGGCTGGTACCGCAGGAAGAACTGGTTGGCCGCCACCGCCGTGCGCAGCTCGGTCTCGAACGCCAGTCGGCTCTCGATGGCCTGCGGCATGTCCTGCCCGAACAGCGCGAAGCGGGCCTTGCCCGCCGCTTTGGCCTGGGTCAGGGCCGCGTCGGCGTCGCGCAGCAGGTCCTCGGCCTCGATGCGCGGGCCGAGCGCGATCCCGACGCACGCCGTCACGGTGTAGGGGTTGGGGTGGCCCTCCCCCAGGTAGAAGGGCTCTCCCATGACGTCGAGGATCCGCTCCGCCACGAGCTCGGGCCCCGCCGCCAGGGAGGCGCCGTCGGTCAGGACCACGAACTCGTCACCGCCGAGGCGGCCCACGGTGTCCGCCTCGCGCAGCAGCGTGGTGAGGCGGTCGGCGACCGCTCTCAGCAGCTCGTCCGCGGCCTGCCGGCCGTGGAGGTCGTTGAACTTCCGGAAGTCGTCGAGGCCGAGGGCCAGCGCCGCCGAGGGCATCTGGCTGCGACGGCTGCGGACCAGCATCTGCTCGGCGCGGTCGACGACCAGCATGCGGTTGGGCAGGCCGGTGAGCACGTCGTGCATCGCCATGTGGTTCAGCTCGTCGTCCTGGGCCGCCGCCAGCACCAGTGCCCGACGGCGCGAGGCGACGAGCGACCGCAGCACGAAGAAGAGGAGCAGCGTGCCGAGGACCACCGCGCCGGCGACGGCCAGACCCTGCATGCGGCCCGTGGCCCATCCGGTGACGGCCGGACGGCGCACGGTCACCTTCCACAGCCCGTCGGCCGGGGCGGGGATGGTGGCGGTGAGGCCGGCGGCCTTGCCCGTGGTGTCGTGGGTGGCGACGACGAGCGGCGCCGTCCCGGGCGTCTGCCGGGCCAGCACGACCTGGAAGTCGCGATGCGATCCCACCGCGGCGGTGAGGATCCTGCCGGTGTCGAAGATGCCGGCCACCCACCCCTCGAAGGCGGCACGCCGGGCCGTCACGGTCGTCGGGGTGGACGGGCTGTTGTACTGCGGGGTGAAGACCACGATCGCCGACCCGAGCGCCTGGTCGATCGACTTCAGGCTCTCGACCTGCGTGCCCGGCGCGGCGCCCCCCGAGGGGTGCAGGCCGAGCAGGGCGCTCTCGTCGGGAACGAGGACGCGGGCCACGGAGGGCTGGCCCGAGTCGCGCGCCGCCGTCAGCGCACCGGCCGCCGCCGTCGCGCACCAGTCGAGCCCGGGGGGCATGGCGGCGTCACCGGCGCTCTGCACCGCACTGCTCAGGGCCAGGAGCCGGGTGAAGCAGTATGGGGCCCGCGCCGAGGCCGGGGTGACGGCGAACGGCCCGTCTGCCTCGAGCGCGCTGGTGGGATCGGCCGCCATCGCCAACAGGAAGTAGTAGAGCTCGGCGTGGGACACCGTCTGGATATAGGCGGTCCCCAGGGCGTCGGGGTGCCGCGAGGAGGTGAGCGCCGAGAACCACCGGGCCAGCCCGGCGTTGGTCATCAGCGGGTTCTGCTCGATGACGGCACGCGTCGTGACCGTGAGGTCCGCGTCGCGCTTGATTGCGGTGGTCACGGCGGCGGCCACCGTGGACGCCTGGTGGTGGAAGGTCTGTCGGGTCTGTCGGTCGACGGTGCGACTCCACTGCCAACCGGCGCCGGCGGCCGTCGCCAGCCCGATCACGAGGAACAACGCCAGCAGTGCCCGCGCCGTGCCGCGCCGCGGCAACCGGACGCCGCCGGGCTGCTCCTCGTCCTGTCGGACGCGCCCGGGCCCACCGGGCTCTGGCTCCCGCTCTGGCTCTGGCTCTGGCTCTGCCGCCGGGATCGACGCCGCCGGTGTGGGCCCGGCGCCGTCAGCGCCCTCGAACGGGACCACAGCCTTCGGCGCGGGCTCCGGCTGGGGTGGGTGCGAGGCCTCGAGCCCGGGGGTCGAGTCGGGCGTGCGCATCGCCTCGGACCCACCTGTCGCCGTGGACGAGGCGGTCGCCTGGGCCCTGGCCCTGGCCCTGGCCCCGGCCACGAACCTGCGCACTGCGTTGGACGCGTCGGTCGAGCCGGTCGAGCCGGTCGAGCCGGTCGAGTCCGGTGCGTGGGTGACGGCCGTACTGCCGGCGTCCTCGGACGTACCGGCCCCGGAGGGGTCGATGGCCTCGCGCGATGCGTTCACGAAAAGGGTGCTGGCGCCCGCCGGGTGCCCGGCCTCGGCGACGGTGTCATGAGGGCTCTGTGCCGCTACCGCGAAGAACGTGTCCTCCGACCCTGGCGTAGGGGTCGCTCCGGGCGCGTCGGGAACATCGGACTTGCGGCGTGACCACATGGCAGGAACATCGACACAAGCTGCCGCCGCCATTAGCCCCCACGTCAAGAGACCCGACACGGCCACGGGGGCAGTCCTGGGAGTGCGGTCGCCGGACGGCCCGCACCGTCGCCGACCCGGCCCGGGAACCAGCCGGCGCGGACGCCGCCACCTCCCCGTTGTGTATCGGCACGGGGACGCCCCGACTTGAGCGGTTTCCCGATATTTCTCTCTCGGAAGGGTGAAAGGCCCCTGACCTGGGGTTCTGGCCGGAGTAGCGCCTGCGTCCCCGGCCCGGCCCCGGATAGCGTGAGGTCGGCCGTGGAACGCGAAGAGGACAAGATGCTGGCGGGAGCGCCCTACCGCGCCGCCGACCCCGAGCTCGTGGCCAAGCGCGCCCGGGCCCGCCTGCTGGCGCGACGGCTGTCGGAAGGCGACGACGTCCTGCTGGAGCTGCTGGGCGCCGTGGGCAGCGGGGTGGAGATCGTGCCGCCGTTCTTCTGCGACTACGGCAGGAACATCTATGTGGGGTCTCGGGTGTTCCTCAACACCAACTGCGTGATCCTCGACTGCGCCCGCGTCGAGATCGGCGACGACGTGCAGATCGGCCCGGGCGTCCACCTCTATGCCGCCACGCACCCCCTCGACGCGACGGAGCGCCGGAGCGGTCTCGAGCGCGCCGCGCCCGTGACCATCGGGCCCGACGTGTGGATCGGGGGCGGGACGGTGGTGTGCCCCGGCGTGGTCATCGGGGACGGGACGACGATCGGCGCGGGCAGTGTGGTGGTGCGCGACGTGCCCGCCGGTGTCGTCGCCGCCGGCAACCCGTGCCGAGTGCTCCGGACGCTCGACGCCGGGGATCGCCACGGCACGGGCGCCTGATCGGGGAAGGGAGCGCACCATGGCCGGATCGGCGATCGTGACCGGCGCGTCGTCGGGGATCGGTGCGGCCTATGCCCGACGGCTGGCCGCCGACGGCTGGGACCTCGTCCTGACGGCGAGGCGGTCAGAGCGCCTCGACGCCCTGGCGGACGAGCTCGGCACCGCGCACGGCGTGCGGGTGCGGCCGGTCACCGCCGACCTCGGCGACGCCGACGACGTCGACGTGCTGTGCGCCGTCGTCGAGGAGCGCGCCCCGGACATGCTCGTCAACAACGCCGGCCTGGCGCACTACATGCCGTTCGGCGAGCTCCCGGCGGCGCGGGCACGCGAGCTCGTCGACGTCAACGCACTGGCCCCCGTCCTGCTCAGCCGGGCCGCGGTCCCGGGCATGCTGGCGCGTGGCCACGGGGCGATCGTCAACGTGGCGTCCCTGCTGGCGTTCAGCGCGGCGGCCGACGCGCCGCACCTGCCCCAGCGGGCGGTGTACGCGGCCACCAAGTCGTTCCTGGTCACGTTCAGCCGGATCCTGGCGGCGGAGGTGCGACCCGGCGGCGTCGACGTCCAGGTCGTCTGTCCCGGCGTCGTGCGCTCCGAGTTCCACAGCCGCCAGGGCCTCGACCTGAGCCAGGTCCCGCGCATGGAGCCCGACGCCGTCGTCGCCGCCAGCCTGGCCGACCTGGCGGCGGGCGTGGTGGTGTCGATCCCCGGGTTGGCGGGGCCGGGCCCGCTCGAGCACCTCGACGCCGCCGGTGCCGAGCTCCTGGGCGCCTCCCGGGCGACGGAGCTCCCCGACCGCTACCGGCGCCCGTAGAGGGGCGGGTACCGGCGCGTCGGCGCGCGCCGCGGCCCGCGGTGGCGGCGCCCCCGCGGACCGCTACCGTGCAGCCATGGGGTGCCTCGTCCTGGTCTTTCTTCTGCTGGCCCTCGTCTTCGCCGGCGCGGGGTTCGCCGTCCACCTGTTGTGGATCGCAGCCCTTGTGTTCTTCGTGTGCTGGCTGGCCGGGTTCGCCTTCGCCCGGGGCCAGCGCCACGGGGGCGGCCGACGCCGCTGAGGCGTGCGGCGTGCGGCGCCCCGTCGCCGGGGGCGCGCACCGCACCGCACCGCACCGCGTGTCACGCGTAGATGTCGATCGGGCCCTCCGGGCCCAGCGCCGCCGGGTCGGCGCGGCCCGTGGCGACCAGCACGAACTGCAGGGCGTCCCCGGAGTGCGTGGCGCCGCCGGCATTCACCTCGACCTCCTCGACGCCGTCGAAGGCGAGCGTCGCCGGCCCCCACCCCAGCTTCCCGAGCTCGAAGGCGACGTGGTGAACGCTCGCCCGCAGGCCCGTCCCGCGCAGAGACGGGCGGCCGAGCGCGGCGCGGATGTCGTCGGCGTGGAGGTAGGTGTCGAACCACAGGGCCTCGACCCCCTGGCCCAAGGTGCCGTCGTAGCCGCCGGGTGCAGCCAGCTCCCAGGTGGTGTCGTCGAAGACGGCGGCCAGGTCGGCAGCCTGCTTGGTGACGCTGTCCAGCTCGTCGGCCAGCTCACCGGATGTGCGGCCCTTGCGCTCGGCGACCTCGCGGGCAGTGACCTCGGGCGAGCCGAGGCCCTCCATCTGCCCCGACACCACGTCGGCGATCGACCCGACGACATGCGCGGCGACGTCGCAGACCGCCCACCCTTCGCAGCGGGTCGGGGCCGCCCACGACTCCGCGTCGAGCGGGCGGATGAGGTCCCCGAAGGACTCCAGCTCGGTCACGAGTCCCGATGTCACCTCGGTACGGGGCAGCGTCATGGGTTCCCTCCTGGGATCACTTACATGCAGGTTACCCGCATTTATACTGAGAGGCAGGATGGATGTCAACGGGGAGCCCACGGCGGCACACCGGCGGCGCAGCCAGGCCGAGCGTCGGGCGGCCACCCGCCGGGCCCTCCTCGACGCGGGGCGGCAGCTGTTCGCCGAGCGCGGCTTCGCCGGGGCCGGCCAGGAGGAGATCGTCGAGCGTGCCGGAGTGACGCGCGGCGCGCTCTCGCATCACTTCGGCACCAAGCAGGGGCTGTTCCACGCCGTCGTGGAGTCGGTCGAGCGCGACCTCACCGAGCGGATCGCCGTCGCCGCCATGCAGGGGGACACCCCCGTCGAGCACCTCCGGTCCGGATGCCTGGCGTTCCTCGACGCCGCGCTCGATCCCGCCGTGCGCCGCATCGTGCTGCTCGACGCCCCGGCGGTGCTCGGGTGGCAGGCGTGGCGCGACATGGACACCGTGTACGGCCTGGGCCTCGTGTCCGAGGCGCTCGAGCAGTGCATGGACGCCGGGCTCATCCCCCGCCGCCAGGTCCAACCGCTGGCGCACCTCCTCCTGGCCGCGCTCAACGAAGCCGCCATGCTCGTGGCGAACGCGGACGACCCGGTGCAGACGCGCGCCCTCGTCGGCACGGAGGTCGAGCACCTCCTGGCGACGCTCTGACGCGCGTCGGCGACGCGCGTCGCGTGCCTGGTCGCGGGCATACCCTCCCGGGACACGTCGATGCCGAGCCGACTTTCACATCAGCCTCTCCAACCACACTGTGCGCTAAGTCGTCACCCTATGTGAGAGGCCGAACGCCCCTTGCCCATTTCCGTCGGCAATCCGTACGCTTTTCCCCATGGGACTCCCCTCGTCGGTCTTCGCCCACGCCATGCCCGACCTCGCGCCGATGATCTGCCGGCAGCG
Organism: Acidimicrobiales bacterium; assembly: GCA_035531755.1. Classification (NCBI taxonomy): domain Bacteria; kingdom Bacillati; phylum Actinomycetota; class Acidimicrobiia; order Acidimicrobiales; species Acidimicrobiales bacterium. Next base: position 44,473 of record DATKSK010000031.1, read on the forward strand.
GCTGGTCATCGAGGGAACCTGCGCCGACCCCATCTCCGACGGCGCCATCCAGCGGTACCTGATGGGGCTGTCCGAGGTGTGCGACATGACGGTCCTCCTCGAACCGGTCACCCACCGCTCGGACCGCTTCGGGTGGGCCGGCTGGATCCACTGGGAGAACTCCGGGGCACACCTCTACGCCTGGGACACGCCCGTGCTGTTCTTCAGCGTCGACGTGTACACGTGCAAGCCCTTCGACATGCCGCGCGCCGTGGAGTACACCCGCGAGTTCTTCGGCGCCCACCGGATCGTCGCCAAGGCGTTCTGACGATGGTCGCCCACCCCGCCGTGCGCACCGGGCCCGGCGTCGCCCTCCACCCTGACGTGCGCGACGACGTGCGCGACGACGTGCGGGGCGACGTGCGCGACGACGTGCTCGACGACCTCGGCGCGGGGCGGCGCCACGAGCGAGTGGGCACCGGGTGCGCCGCACCGCTCGACGACATGGACGATGCGCACGATGCGCACGATGCGCACGATGCGCGGACGTCGGAACCGGGCGAGGGCGACCTACGACGGTTGGCACGCCGGGTGGCCGCCCCCGGGGCGACCGCACCGCTCGGGGTCTACCTGTTCCGCTCCGCCGACCCCGGCGCCGAGCTCGCCCGGCATGTCGAGCGTGTCGTGTTCCTGGAGACCTTCGGCAACACCGCCGAGCTCCTCGCCAAGGAGTACGGGCCCTACGAGGACTCGAGCATCTTCTTCTGCGTCATCGACCACCGCCGCATGGTGCCGGCCGGCACCATGCGGGTGCTGCTGCCGTCGAAGGCCGGGTTCAAGTCGTCCGACGACGTGGAGCCGCTGTGGGGGGAACCGCTCCGGGACATGGCGACGCGCACCGGCCTCGACATCGACCTGGCGAGGACGTGGGACATCGCCACCCTGGCCGTCGCCCCCGACTACCGGGGGAAGGCGACGATGGGCCTGGTGAGCATGGGCCTGTACCAGGCCCTGGCGCTCGCCACCCCGCCGTGCGGCATCGAATGGCTGGTGGCCATCCTCGACGTGCCGGTGTTCCGGATGATCCGCTGGAAGCTGCGCATGCCCATGGCCGGCTTCAAGGATGTCCCCGCGCAGCCCTACCTGGGGTCACCGGCGAGCATGCCCGTGTGGTGCAACGTGTCGGACACCGAGCGCCGCATCGCCGCCTCGGACCCCGCCCTGCACGCGCTCTACTTCAAGGGCGTCGGGCTGGAGCCCGCCGTCCGGCCGCTCGACGTCAGCACCGCCGTCGACCTCGTCGCCTGACGGAGCCGCTCGACGGCGCGTTGGCCGGCTGGTGGCTAGGACGCCGACCCTTGCAGGACGTCGTTGCCCTGCTTCCACAGCGTGTTGACCACGTACGGCAGCTGCTCGGCCCGCACCGGCCTCGAGAACAGGTATCCCTGCACGGCGTCGCAGCCCAACTCCACCAGCCGCTGCGCCTGCGAGGGGGTCTCGACACCTTCGGCGATGGTGGAGATGCCCAGCGCGTGCGCCATGGCGACGACGGCCGCGATGAGCGTGGCGTCGGAGCTGTCCTCGTCGTTGAGACTGTCCACGAACGACTTGTCGATCTTGAGGCTCGTCACCGGGAACCGCTTCAGGTAGGCGAGCGACGAGTACTCGGTGCCGAAGTCGTCGATGGCCAGGCGGACGCCGAGTTGGCGGAGGTCGGTGAGGACCACCGCCGCGGCCATGGGCTCTTCCATCACGACCGACTCGGTGAGCTCGAGGCACAGGGCGCTGCCCTCGAGCCCGTGGCTCTCGAGCGCGGTCCGCACCCGCCGGACCAACTTCTCGTCGTGGAGCTGTGCGGCCGAGAGGTTGACGGCCACGTAGAGGTCCTCCAACCCGGGCGCCTGGTGGCGCCACGAGGCCAGCTGCCGGACGGCCTCCTCGAGCACCCACTCCCCGATGCCCATGATCAGCCCGCTCTCCTCGGCCAGCGGGATGAACTTCAGCGGCGGGATGACCCCCAGGGTCGGATGGGCCCAGCGGACGAGCGCCTCGACCCCCTCGATCGGGCCGTGGGGGATCCGGACGATGGGCTGGTACACGAGATGCAGCTGCCCGAGCTCGACGGCGCGGCGGAGGTCGTGCTCCAGCTCGACGCGTTCGGACACCTTCGTCCGCATCGACTCGTCGAACACCGCCACGGCGTCGCGGCCGGCGTCCTTGGCCTGGTACATGGCGGTGTCGGCGTCGCGCACGAGGATCTCGGCATCGGCCTCGGGGTCGTCGCCCGACGCGAAGGCGAGGCCGATGCTGGCGGAGACGTAGAACTCCATCTCGTTCACGACGAACGGGGCCCGCAGGCACGAACGCAGCCGGTTGGCCAGCTCGAGCGCCTGGGAGACGCCGACCACCTCGCCGAGCACGATCATGAACTCGTCGCCGCCGATGCGCGTGACGAGGTCGGTCGGCCGCACGTGCTCCTGCAGGCGGCGCGCCACGGCGACGAGCAGCTCGTCGCCGTGCGTGTGGCCGAGGGTGTCGTTGACGAGCTTGAAACGGTCGAGGTCGAGGAAGAGCAGCGCCACGTGGGTCTCGTCGACCGAGGCCCGGCGCAGCACGTGCTTGAGGTGCTCCTGCATCATCCGCCGGTTCGGCAGCCCCGTCAGGCTGTCGTGCATGGCCTGGTAGGCGAGGCGGGCCTCGGAGCGCTCGGCGAGGTGCAGCGCCTGGACGATGCGCATCACCGCTGCGGCGGTCAGCATGATGATGATGAGGAACAGCGCCACCCGGTCGCGGATGGAGCTGTAGGGGTGCTGGAGCGTGAGCACCGCGGGGACGAGCAGCCCCACCGCCACCAGGATGATGCGGCCCGGCGACGACGCCTGGGGACGGTGCCCGGCGGACTCGGTGAGGGCGCGCATCGAGGGGTGCAACGCCATGGAGCCGGTCGCCACGAAGGCGAGGCCGTAGGGCAGGTCCAGGAACCTGCCGGCCACGTTCACGAGGTCGATGTCGGCGAACATGTAGAGCGTGTCGCCGGCGAACATGCACGTCATGGCGGCAAGCAGGAACCAGTACGACGGGACCCGCTCCTGTTCGGGGCTGAAGGCGATCCGGACGGTGACGACGACCAGGAAGATCGACATCGCGGGGTAGCACACGAGCACCAGGCGCACCGCCATCGGCACCTGGCGGTGCAACAGCACGGGGTCGATGACGTACACCCATGCCACAGCCAGGATCGCCAGCGCGGCGATCACGCCGTCGAGCACGACGCCGAAGTGGCGCTGCCGGCCCTGGTGCCGGGCGCGCGAGAAGCCGAGCAGGCCGGCTGCACCCAGCGCGTAGCCGGGCAGGGCGACGAGGTCGGGGACGAGCGACCGGCTCGAGGAGAGGTTGCCGAGGGTGTGGAGGTCCATGCGGGCGGCGCCGCCGACGAGGAAGAGACCCACCGATGCGGCGATCGCCCACCAGGGCCAGGGCAGGGCCGGGTGGTTGTGGCGGACCGACAGGACCAGGGCGAGCAGGGTGGCCGCCCCCAGGGCGAACACCGAGGTGGGCTCCGCCGCGCCGAGAAGCCCGGTGGAGCCGAGGAGGAGCACGACGAGCCCCCCGCCCAGGAACCATCGCCACGCCGCCGGGCGCCACGGGTCCGGTGCGCGGGTGCGTCTGGAGGTCGGGGCGTCGCCGGCCTCCGGTAAAGCCGCTCCCCCGGGAATCACTCTTAGTGCCGGCGCATGTGGCATCAGTGGGAATATTGCCACGTTGACACGGTATTACAAGAGAAACTCGGCACTATCACTGCTTGTAGTGGGTAGATAACCGTGCAGAGTGGCAATTTCCTGCCGGCGGCCTCGCCTTCAGGTCAACCGCCGAGGGCGGCGCAGATGGAGGTCGTCGAGCCGGTGGTGCGGCCGAGGAGCCCATCGGGGGCGAGATAGGCCGTCCCGTTCACCCAGAATGGTCCCCCACCAGGGGAGATCTGCACGGACTGGCCCGTCACCACTGTGCCCTCCCCGCCTGCCGGAGCGCCCTGGCGCCGGTAGCGGGTGACGAACCGGGTCGAGCGGTGGTCGGCCGCGGTGACGAGCACCTGCCCGGACACCCACCCCGGCCCGCCGGGGCCCGAGGAGTGGGCCCGGGAGCGAGACGACGAGCGCAGCGTCAGGACGAGGCCGCTGCCGGGGCACACGACGGCCTGGGTCTTCGATCCCACCGTGGACGCCGAGGCTCCGGAGACGCCCGACACCGCTCCGACCACGACACCGACGGTCAACACGGCCAACGAGACACCCGAGGCGGCGAGGCGGCACATGCCACCCATAGTGGGCGCCTCATCTCAGCCAGAGGCCAACGGGGCCTCAACCCTCGTCCAACTCGGCCCGCACGACCCGCCGGTGGCCGGTACGGAGCCGCTGGGTGAGCCCGATGCTGGGCCGGCGCAACCCCACGTAGAGGCCGGGCAGCACCGAAGGGAACCGGGGGAGGCGCCGGTAGTGCTCGGTCAGCAGGGCATCGAGTCGACGCCCGAGCGCGAGGTCGACACCGGGGTCGAGGCCGAGGCGGTCGCCGAGGCGGGCGTCGAGGGTCGCCAGGGCGAGCGCCCGCTCGAGGCGCACGACGGGTGGCGGCACGCTCCAGTGGCGGAACCACAACACCTGACGGGCGACCTCCCGGCTGCGGGCGCTCGTGCCGAGCCGCTCGTCGGCGAGCATGCCCGAGAGGTAGGCCGCGAACGCCGCCCGGTCGCCGGGAACGAGCACGTCGGGGATACCGAGGAAGAGCGCGAAGGCCCGCATCTCGGCGTGGAAGGACTCGGCTTCGGCCGCGGTGAACGGGCGCACCCAGCGAGTGAACGCGGTCTCGGCCGTGTCCACGAGCGTGGCCCACACCCATGTCAGCAGGGAGGCGTCATGCGCCGTGTAGACATCGGCAGGGTCCCCGTAGACGCCGGCCTGCCCCGGACCGGCCTGCCCCGGACCGGCCTGCCCCGGACCGGCCTGCCCCGGACCGGCCGGGACGGCCAGGCTCCCGTGGATGTGGTCGTGGACCCGGTAGATCTGGCGCGCCGCGCCCCGGGCCACCCGGTCGTCCCCGAAGACGAGGCGCACGGCGGCGTCGGCGGTGGCCCAGGCCCGGCGCAGCGGGCGCGCCTGGAAGCGGCTGTGGTGCTCGACCCCGGCGGCGACGGCGGGGTGGGCCACCTCCATCACCAGCGCGCGCTGGACGAGCAGGGCCGTGACGGGCTGGGCGACCACCGTCCGCACGATGCTGTCGCGCCCGAACGGCGAGGGTGCGCTCGGGTCCAGCGTTCCGAGCACGGGCGGCGGGCCGGGCATCGCCGCGATGGTACGCGAGGGCCGCCGTGCGCCCGGGCCCCCCACGCGAGAACCCCCACCGTTCGGTGGGGGTTCTCGACTTTGGGGATTGCTGGAGTGTGGGGTTGGAACTGAAGGTGTCCGACAACAACATCGGCCGGCCCGGCCGGAACTTGAGGCCCGCAGCGCCCAACATTCCGACAACGGCCGGTCCGACCGGACGACCGGAACCGGAGCGAAGTCCGATAGGAATGGGCGCGTGGAGCTGAGCGACCTGAAGGTGACGCGCTACGAGGTGGCCGACGCCGTCGCCACCATCACCCTCCACCGTCCCGAGCGTCTCAACGCCTGGACGGGGCGGATGAACACCGAGTACCGGGCCCTGGTGGCGCGCGCCGCCGCCGACCCGTCGGTCCGGGTGGTGGTGGTCACGGGGGCCGGCCGGGGTTTCTGTGCCGGGGCCGACACGCGCGCGCTGGAGGGCCACGTCGAACGGGGCGCCTACGACCCGGGGACGGGGCCGGGCCTGGCCGCGCCCGGCTACGGGGTCCGGCCCGAATTCGACGCCGAGCTGGCGTACCACTTCGGGGTGCCCAAGCCGATCATCGCCGCCGTCAACGGGCCCGCCGCGGGCGTCGGGTTCGCCCTGGCGTGCTACTGCGACCTTCGCTTCGCAGCGGCGGGAGCCAAGCTGACCACCGCCCACGGGCGGCTGGGCCTGCCGGCGGAGTTCGGGCTGTCGTGGCTGCTGCCGCGCCTGGTGGGCCTGACCCGCGCCGCCGACGTGCTGTTCTCGAGCAGGGTGCTGCTGGCGGAGGAGGCGTTCGAGATCGGGCTCGTCAACCGCGTCCTGCCGCCGGACGAGCTCATGGAGGCGGTGGTCGCGTATGCCCGCACCCTGGCGACCGAGGTCTCACCCGCGTCGCTGGCGGCCACCAAGCTGCAGATGTACACCGACCTCCACCGCGACGCCGCCACGGCCGTGGGCGACGCCGAAGCCCTCCTGCGCTCCATGATGACCGGCGCAGACTTCGCCGAGGGGGTCGCCGCACTCGCCGAGCGCCGCCCGCCGCGGTTCGCCGACCCGGCCGCTCCATAGCCCGCTCGATAGGGTGTCGCCGTGTCCGAGTGGCGACGACCGGGGACGGCGCTGGCGGCCGGGCTGCTCGACCCCGAGCTCTACGTCACCGACCCGCACCCGCTCTACGCCCGGCTGCGGGCCGAGGCGCCCGTGTCGTGGAACGACGAGCGCGGCTTCTGGGCCGTCGCCACCCATGCCGCCGTGTCCGCCATCGAGAGCGACCACGCCACCTTCTGCGCCGGGCGCGGCATCCTGGTCGAGGAGATCGGCACGACGTACGCGTCGCCGCCCACGATCATGCACTCGGACCCGCCGGTCCACACCCGCTACCGGCGGCTCGTGCAGCCCGGGTTCAAGCCGTCGGTCGTGCGGGGCCTCGAGCCCGTGGTGCGGGCACGCACCGCCGCGCTCGTCGACCGGCTCGACGCCGGCACCCCCGCCGACGTCGTCGCCCTGCTCGGCGTGCCACTGCCCCTCCAGGTGATCAGCGAGATCCTGGGCGTGCCCGACGACGAATGGGAGCGGTGCTACGAGTGGTCCGAGGCGGTCATCCCCGGAGCGACGGACTGGCCCGAGGAGCGTCGGGCGCAGCTCATGGCGGAGATGGTGGCGTACCTCGTGGGCGCGGCCAAGGACCGTCGGGCCCGTCCGCGCGACGACGTGCTGACCCAGTTGGCCCAGGCCGAAGTCGACGGCGAGCAGCTGAGCGACGACGAGCTCGGCATGTTCCTCGTGCAGCTCCTCGTGGCCGGCAACGAGACGACGCGCGACCTCGTCAACTCGGGCCTCGTGGCCTTCGCCGACCATCCCGGCCAGTGGCCGCGCCTGCGGGCCGACCGTTCGCTCGTCCCCGGCGCCGTCGAGGAGATGCTGCGCTGGACCTCCCCGGTGGTGTCGTTCATGCGCACCGCCACGCGCGACACCACGGTGGGCGGCGTGCCCGTGGCCGAAGGGGAGCCGGTCCTCATGCTCTTCGCCTCGGCCAACCGCGACGAGGACGCCTTCGGGCCCACGGCGTCGGTGTTCGACGTGGGCCGGGCCCCGAACCCCCATCTCGCCTTCGGACAGGGGAACCACTTCTGCCTGGGTGCCGCCCTCGCCCGGCTCGAGGGCCGGGTCGTCCTCGAGGAGCTGCTCGACCGCTTCGCCGGCGTGGAGCGGGCCGGCACCGTCGAGCGGACCCCCTCCTCGGTGGTGAGCGGCATGCGCCGGGCCGAGCTGCGCTTCCTGCCCGCCTGACCGGCAGCCTTGACGGGGAGGCTTGACCGGCAGCCTGACGGAGAGGCCCGACCCGAAGCCTGGGCCCCGGTGGTGCCAACCCCCCCGGCGGACACCGGCCCTCACCCTTGGGTCGGCGGCCGCCGCTCGGTATGGTGCCAGCAGGAAGCCGGGCAGGGAGGCACCATGCGCATCGAATCCTCTGTGACGTCCATCTCGTGGATCCCCTCGGAGGCCATCGGGGGTGCCACCAAGCTCCCCTTCGAGACGGGCGTGGCCCACTACGACCAGCCGCCGCCCGACGTCATCGAGGACCTGGACACGCTCCGGCGCGAGGGCCGCTTCCGGTTCGCCAACCGGCTCCAGGGCTGGATCGAGGTCGAGGGCGGGCGCATCGTGGGCCACGGCCAGTCGGGCGGGGGGCTCATCTGCTCGACGCTGCTGCGCCTCGGGAAGAAGGAGGTCGCCTTCGAGGCGGTGGCCCTCCCCGACCTGCACCCCGGTCCCGAGGTCGGTGCCACCGAGGTCACGTTCTTCCAGACGGCGGGAGGTCGCACCGGTGTGCCCGCCCCGCGCCGGGTGCGTCGGGCGCCCTACGTGCAGTTCGCGGCGCCGCTGGCGTGGACCACGCTCGCCCTCACGGTCCGTGCCGACGGGACGTCGTCGTTCACGCTGACGGGCGCCAGCAGCTTCCCGCGCCACTGGGTGTACGACGGCGGCGGCAAGCTGGCAGCCAAGTCGGGGATGATCGACTTCTCCAACTGGTACCGGCGCGCCTTCGGCAAGCACAGCCCCTGGGGCGACCAGGACTCCGAGGCGCTCACCACCGAGGTGGAGTCGGCGCTCGAGCGCCAGTTGTCGCTGACGCTCATGCAGGGGGGCGCCAAGCCCAAGGTCCGCACGGTCAAGGCGGGCGCCGCCGTCACCGAGCAGGGCGCCGAGGAGGACGACGTGTTCCTCGTGCTCGACGGCGTGGTGCGGATCGAGGTCGACGGCGAGCGCCTGGCGGAGTACGGGCCGGGGTCGATGCACGGCGAGCGCGCCGTGCTCGAAGGCGGCCGCCGCACGTCGACGGTGCGCGCCGTCACGGCGTGCAAGCTCGCCGTCGCCCCCGCAGACCGCATCGACCGGGCGGCGCTGGCCGAGCTGAGCGCAGGGCACCGGCGCGAGGAGCAGCGCTGAGGTTGCCCTCGCCCTGCGGGCGCGCCTAGGCAGGCCCGCAGTGGACGACGTCGACGCCGTGGTCATCGGCTCCGGGCCCAACGGCCTGGTGGCCGCCGCGCTCCTGGCCCGCGCCGGGTGGCGCGTGACCGTCCTCGAACGCTCGGCGGTCGCCGGCGGGGCCGTGCACAGTGGCGCGCTCAGCGTGCCGGGCTACGTGCACGACACCTACTCCGCCTTCTACGGCCTGCTGCACAGTTCGCCCGTCCTGCACGAGCTGGGGCTCGACCGCGCCGTCGAGTGGGCGCACTTCTCCGTGCCGGTGGCCGCCGCGGTCTCGCCCGACCACGTCGCCACGGTGCACGCCGACGTGGCCCGCACCGCCGAGGGGCTGGCCCGGCGGGCCCCGGCCGACGGCGCCGCCTGGCGGGAGCTCTACGGCTGGTGGCAGGGCGTCGGCACGGCCTTCCTGCGGCAGATGCTCGGCCCCGTGGGCGCGCCGGGGCCCGGCCTCGCTTTCGCCCGCCGGGCGCGTCGCCGCGGCCTGTTCGACACGACCCAGCTGATGCTGGCGCCGATGGAGGCGCTCGCCACCGGGCGCTTCACCGACCCCGCGGCCCGGGCCCTGCTGGCCGCGGGCGCCTCCCACGCCGACGTGGCCGTCGACAGCCCCGGGAGCGTCCCCGCCGCGCTCATCCTGGCCATGGCCGCGCAGCAGGTGGGCATGCCCGTGCCCGTCGGCGGTGCCGGCCGGCTGGCCGCCGCGCTGGTGGGCGCCGTGGAGGAGGCCGGCGGGGTGGTGCGCTGCGGCGCCGAGGTGTCCAAGGTGGTGGTCGAGCGCAACCGCGCCACCGGCGTGGAGACGCGCGACGGCGGCCTCGTGCGGGCCCGGCGGGCCGTGCTCGCCGACACGGGGCCGGGCGCGCTCTTCACCGGCCTGGTGGGAGCCGACGCGCTCCCGGCGCGCTACCTCGACGGGGTGCGCCGCTTCCGCTACGGCACCGGGGTGTTCAAAATCGACCTGGCCCTCGACGGCCCCGCCCCGTGGTCCGCGCCCGAGCTGGCGGCCTGCGGCGTGGTCCACCTCACCGGCGACCTCGACGACATGGCCCGGGCCGCCTACGAGGCGCGGCACGGCATCGTCCCGGGCCGGCCGATGCTCATCGTGGGCCAGCAGTCGGTGGCCGACCCGAGCCGGGCCCCGGCCGGGGGCCACACCCTGTGGATCGAGACCCACGTGCCGCCGGTGCCGCGCTCGTCGGGGTCGTGGGCGGCGGCGCGCGACGCCTTCCTCGACGTCGTGCTGGCGCGGCTCGAGGACCATGCCCCGGGGCTCGGGCCCCGGGTGGTGGGGACGGCCGTGCGCACGCCCGAGGACCTCGAGCACGAGAACCCCAACCTGGTGGGCGGCGACCTCGGGGCGGGGTCGTCCGCGCTCGACCAGCAGCTCGTGTTCCGGCCCGTGCCGGGGTGGTTCCGCTATGCCACGCCGGTGAAGGGCCTCTACCTGTGCTCGGCCTCGGCCCACCCCGGGGGCGGCGTGCACGGCATGGTGGGTCGCAACTGCGCCCACCGGGTGCTGTCCGACCGTCGCCGGCGCCGGATCTGACGCCGGGCCGGCGCCGGGCCGGGGTGACCGGGTCGGCGCCCGACCGGGCCGGCACCCCGGGGACACACCGGCTGGCACCCCCTCACGCCGGGGGCGCGCACCCTTGACCCTCCCCGTCCCGTCCGGCCAAATAGGGGGCATGCCCGAGGGCGCCATCAGCGTGTTCCTGGCCGACGACAACCTGATCGTGCGCGAGGGCGTGCGTGCCCTGCTCGCCCTGGAGCCGGACGTGGAGGTGGTCGGCACCGCCGCCGACTACGACGAGCTCGTCACGGGCGCGGGCAAGCTCGCCCCCCAGGTGGTCGTCACCGACATCCGCATGCCCCCGACCTTCCAGCAGGAGGGCATCGAGGCCGCCCACGAGATCCGCAAGCGGCACCCCGGCACCGGGATCGTGATCCTGTCGCAGTTCGACGACCCCGAGTACGCCATCTCGTTGCTCGACGAGGGCGCGGCGGGCTGCGCGTACCTCCTGAAGGACCACATCGCCGAGGGGGACCAGCTCATCCGGGCCGTGCGGGCCGTGGCCACGGGGGGCTCGGTGCTCGACCCCACCATCGTCGAGTCCATGGTGCACCCCGTCACCGACACCGGCGAGCTGACCGAGGTCGAGGAGGACCTCCTGCGCCTGGTGGCCGAGGGTCGTCCGATCAAGGCCATCGCCGTGGCCCAGGGCACCACCCCGGCGGCCGCCGGCGACGCCGTGGAGAAGCTCTTCCTCCGCATCGCCCAGCAGGCCAGCGCGGGCGGGCAGAACTCGCTGCGCCGCCTGCGCATGCTCCACGAGGCCATCGTCAACCGCGAGGAGCAGGGCGAGACGCTCAGCCGTCTGCTCCCCGGCGGCGTGGCCGACCTCCTCGTCCGCCAGGGTGCGCGCGTGGGCGAGACGGCCTCGCTGGTGGTGAGCGTGCTCATGTCCGACATCCGCGGCTACTCCACCATCGCCGAGCGCGCCGACCCCAGTGCGCTGGCCGGCCAGCTGAACACCCATCGCGCCGAGATGAACCGTGCCATCCTCGACGCCGACGGCACGGTGATGCAGTTCGTGGGCGACGCCGTCATGGCGGTGTTCGGCGCGCCGGTGCCGTTGCCCGACCACCCGGCGCGCGCCGTGCAGGCCGCCCTGCGGATGCACCTCGCCCAGGAGAAGGTGAACGAGCGGTGGGCCGAGGCCGGCCTCCCCGCCTTCGAGCTCGGCATCGGCGTCACGACGGGGCCGGCAGCGGCGGCGCTGCTCGGGTCCGAGGAGCGCCTCGAGTACACACTGGTCGGCGACACCGTCAACCTGTCCCAGCGCCTGCAGCAGTGGGCGGAGCCCGGGGAGACGGTGCTCAGCGAGGCCACCTACCAGGCGCTCGACGACCCGCCGCCGGCGGTGGCCATCCCGCCGGCGCTGGTGAAGGGGCGCGAGGCGCCGGTCTCGGCGTGGAAGGTGGCCGCCGGCACGAGGGCACCGGAAGCGGTGGCCGGCGACGCGGGGACGGCGTAGGGCGCGACGCGCACCACGCCAACGGGCCAACGGACACCACGACACCACGGACACCACGGACACCACGGACACCGACACCACGGACACCACGGACACCACGGACACCGACAAGGGAGTACAGGCATGCATGTGATGGAGGCACGAGGGGTCCGCAAGACCTACGAGGCGGACGGCGCCCCGGTCCGGGCCCTCCGGGGCGTCGACCTCACCATGGACGACACCGAGTTCGTGGCCGTCATGGGCCCGTCGGGGTGCGGCAAGTCCACACTGCTCAACCTGGTCGCGGGGCTCGACACCCCGACGGAGGGGGAGATCCTCGTCGCCGGCGAGTCGCTCGCCGACAAGGACGAAAACGCCCTCGCCCGCATGCGACGCGCCCACATCGGGATCGTCTTCCAGTTCTTCAACCTGCTCGAAGGGATGAGCGTGCTCGAGAACGTCACGCTCCCGGCGGTGATCGCCGGCGCCAAGCGTCGTCAGGCCGAGAGCCGGGCCCGGGACCTGCTCGACATGCTGGGCCTCGCCGACAAGCACGGCGCCGCGCCGGGCGTGCTGTCGGGCGGCCAGCGCCAGCGCCTCGCCATCGCGCGTGCGCTGGCCAACAAGCCCACCCTCCTGCTGGCCGACGAGCCCACCGGGGCGCTCGACTCCGAGGGCGGGCTCGAAGTGCTCGAGCTGTTCCGCCGGCTGCACGCGGGCGGGCAGGCGATCCTCCTCGTCACCCACGACGACACCGTCGCCGAGGCCGCCACCCGGATCGTGCGGATGCGCGACGGCCGCGTCGAGGACGACGGGACCGGCACCGTGAGCAGTGTGCCGGCGGCGGCGGGGTCTCCCTCGGGCACATGACGCACGTGGAGGTGGCCGCCGACCGGCCGCGCGTGGTGGCGGACGTCGCGGCCGCGCGCCGTCCCGTCACGTCGCTGGCCGCCGCCGTCCTGGCGGTCGTCGCCGTCGCCGCCGGGGTCTACGCGCCCGTGCTCGGCCGCCACGGCAACGTGGCCACCGAAGCCGTCCGGGCCGTCCTGGTGGGCGCCTTCGCCCTCGCCGGGACCTTCGCGGTGGTGCGCCGGCCCTTCGAACGACAGGGCGTGCTCGTGCTCGGGGGCACCGCCCTGGGCGCCGTCGCCGGCTTCATGGCGGCCGTCGTGCAGGCGCACGCCCACGGGACCGCCGTCGGCGCCACGGCGCTGTCGATCGCCCGGTTCGTCGAGCCGGTGGCGGTCGCTCTGCTGCCGGTGGCCGCCATGCACCTCCTGCTCGGCCTGCCCGACGGGAGCTGCCGCCTCAGCCGGGCCGCCATCGTGGGCGGCTACGTGGTGGGCGCGGCCATCGGCGTGGCCCTGTGGACGCGGCGCCCGGCGCTGCCGCTGTGGCCCGTCGGCGTCGAGGCCATCGTGGGCGGCTCCATCGGCGTCATCGGCTCGCAGCGTCGCTACACGCGCTCGCGCGGCGTCGAGCGCCAGCGCATGCAGTGGTTCGGCTGGGCCATCGCCGTGGGCGGCGAGCTGCTCGTGGTGTCGCTCGCCCTGCGCCTGCTGTGGGGATGGCCGACGCGCCCGTGGCTCGTGGTGATGGTGGCGAGCCTCCCCCTCGCCGTGGCACTGGCCTTCGGCAGCTCGCGCCGGGTCGCCGGGCGCATCGACCGCATCCTCGCCCACACCGTGTCCCTCGCCGGGCTGACCGGCATCGTGGTGATCGTCTACCTCGTGATCGTCGTGGGCCTGGGCCGCACGCCCACCCGCCACGAGCGGTCGCTGCTGGCACTGTCCATGGTGGCCGCGGCGGTCGCCGCGCTGCTCTACGGGCCCGCACGCCAGCGGCTCACGCAGTACGCCAACCGCATCGTCTACGGCGAGCGCGAGGCCCCCGACACGGTGTTGCGCACCTTCGGCAGCCGGCTGTCGCGAGCCATCCCCATGGACGAGCTGCTGCTCCAGGTGGCCGAGTCCCTGCGCAAGACCCTGGGGCTGTCGTCGGCCGAGGTGTGGACCGGGTCGGGCGGCTACCTCGAGAAGACGGTGTCGGTGCCCGACACCAAGGTGGAGCGCCTGGCGCTGAGCGCCGACGAGCAGACCGTCGTCGCCCGCGCCGGCGTGACCGGCACGGCATGGGTCGAGATCTGGCTGCCCGCCCTGCTGCACGGCCGCGAGGACTCCATCGTGCGCGTCGCACCGACCACGCACTCGGGCCAGGTGCTGGGCCTCATCGTGGCGGTGCGGCCGCCCAACAGCGACCAGTTCACCGCCGACGACGACACCATGCTCACCGAGCTGGCCCGCCAGGTGGGCCTGGCCCTGCACAACGTGGAGCTCGACTCGGCGCTGCAGGCGTCGCTCGACGAGGTGCGCCGCCAGGCTGACGAGCTCCAGGCCTCCCGGGCCCGGATCGTGGCGGCGTCGGACGCCGCCCGGCGCCAGATCGAGCGCAACCTCCACGACGGCGCCCAGCAGCACCTGGTGGCCCTGGCCGTGAACGTGCGTCTGGCCCGCCAGCTGGCCCAGAGCGACCCCGAGGCCTCCGCCCAGATCCTCGACCAGCTGGGCGAGGGGCTCCAGGAGGCCGTGCAGGAGCTGCGGGCCCTGGCGCACGGCATCTACCCGCCGCTGCTGATCGACCGCGGCATCTCCGAGGCCCTTCGCTCCGCCGCGGGGCGCGCCGCACTGCCGACCGAGGTGGAGGCGGCGGGCCTGCGCCGCTTTACGCCCGACGAGGAGGCGGCGGTCTACTTCTGCTGCATGGAGGCCCTGCAGAACGCCGGCAAGCACGCCGGCGAGTCGGCGAGTGCCACCGTGCGCGTGTGGGAGGACGGCGGGGACCTGTTGTTCGAGGTGCGCGACACGGGCGCGGGCTTCGACGCCAAAGGCAACCTGGCCAAGGGGGCCGGGTTCGTGAACATGAGCGACCGGGTGGGAGCCATCGGCGGGTCGGTGACCGTCACGAGCGCGCCGGGCCAGGGGACGACGGTGGCCGGGCGGATCCCGGTGGGCGCCCCCGAGCCCACCCCCGAGGCTGCGCCCGCGGCCCCGGCTGCCAGCCACTGAACCACCGCCAGCCACTGAACCACCGCCGGCCAGCGGCCGCCGCCTGGCGACACGGCCGGTGACGGCGTCAGGCCGTGGGCGAGGCGGACTCCCCGTCGGCCCAGGCGGACGTGAGCACGTCCGGCCCGAACTGCTCCTTGTGGACATAGGCCACCGCCCCGCAGGTGCGGGCGTCGGCGGGGAGGTCGTCGGCGTCGTAGGTCGACAACAGGACCACCCGCACTTCGGGGTGGGCGGTCGTGATGCGGCGGGTCGCCTCGATCCCGCTGATGCCGTCCATGTTGATGTCCATGAGGACGAGCTGGGGGGCGAGCTCGGCCACCTTGTCGACGGCCTCCTCGCCCGACTTGGCCTCCCCCACGACGGTGAAGCCGCGCGTGGCACCCACCACCGACCGCGCTGCCAGGCGGAAAGGCATCTGGTCGTCGACGATCAGTACCGAGATCCCCTGGTCGGCCACGCTCATATCCTGGCAGCCCCCGGCGTCGTGGCCCAGGCTGACAGCACGACGCGCCCCGGTGGTGGCAGCACCCCCTCCCGCGGACCCCGCGCCCCGGTGGGCCCCGCACCCGCCCCGCACCCGCCCCGCACCCGCCCCGGGCCGCTGCGCGCCCGGGCCGCTGCGCGCCCGGGCCCGGCGGCGGCCGGCCCGCCGCGACCGGGGTCAGTCCTGGGCGGACAGGAAGAGCAGGACGGCCTTCACCCGGCGGTGCACGTCGGGCTCCTCGGAGAGGGCCAGCTTGGAGAAGATCGAGTTGATGTGCTTCTCGACGGCGCGCTCGGAGAGCACCAGCGACGCCGCCACGGCGGCGTTGTTCTTCCCCTGGGCCATCTCCGAGAGGATCTCCTTCTCGCGCGCCGTCAGGCGGTGCAGGGGCGAATCGTCGGGCCGGGCCCGCGCCGCCACCAGCGAGTCCACCACGACCGGGTCGATCACCGAACCGCCGCCGGCCACCTCGCGGATGGCCCCGGCCAGCTGGCCGATGTCGGAGACCCGCTCCTTCAGCAGGTAGGCGCGGCCCTTGGACCCCCCGTCGAGGAACGACAGCGCGTAGGCGGGCTCGGAGTACTGGCTGAGCACCACCACGCCCATGTGGGGATGGTGCTCGCGCAACACCGAGGCCGCCCGGATGCCCTCGTCGGTGCCCGTGGGCGGCATGCGGATGTCGGTGACGACCACGTCGGGGAGCTCGGCCTCGGTCGTGGCGAGCAGGGAGTCGTAGTCCTCGCACACCCCCACCACCTCGAGGTCGGGCTCGGAGTCGACGAGCTTGCGCACGCCCTCGCGCACGAGGTAGTTGTCCTCCGCCAGCACCACCCGGACCGCCATGGCGCAAGACACTAGGCCAGGCCCGAAAAGCCGAGGTGGGCACGGCCCTCAGGGGGCCGGCGCCTCCGGCAGGTCCACGACCATCCCCTCGACGGCGCCGTCCACCCGGACGGGGCCGTCGGCGAAGGACTTCACCAGCACATCGATGTCGTCGTCGGTGCGCGGGGGGTCGTGGTGGAAGAGCAGGAGGCGCCGGGCCCCGCCGCGCGCCGCCAGGCGCGCCGCGTAGCCGGCCGAGGCGTGGCCGAAGCTCGCCCGGGTGGCCAGCTCCTCGTCGAGGTACTGGGCGTCGTGCAGGACGAGGTCGCAGCCTGCCACGAGGGCGAGGGCGGCCTCGTGGTACTCGCCGAGGCCGTCGGGCCCGGGGCCGAGGGCTGTCGGGCAGTGGTCCGACAGGTACGCCAGCGACGACGAGCCGTCCGAGATCCGGTAGCCGAAGGTGCGCCCACCCTTGTGGGGGATCTCGAGCGCCCGCACCGTGAAGCCCTCGATGTCGTGCGTGCCGGGCTCGAGCCCACAGAAGCGCCAGCTGCCGCGCAGCTCCGCCGGCGTGATGGGGAACGTGGGGGGGGACATGAAGCGCCGCAGCACCGTCTCGGAGTCACCCTGGGCGGGCAGGTACACGTCGCAGCGGGCGTCGGGCCGGTCGGCGGCGGCGAAGAACGGCAGCCCCTGGGTGTGGTCCCAGTGGAGATGGCCGAACACGATGGCGCCCGCGAAGGGCTCGCCCCCGAGCAGCGGCGTCAGGCGGCGGATGCCGGTGCCGGCGTCGAGCACGAGGCTCGGGCGCTCGCCGTCGTGGGCCAGGGCCACGCACGACGTGTGGCCGCCGTAGCGGACGAAGTCGGGGCCGGGTGCGGGCGTGGACCCCCGGGCCCCGCAGATCGTCACCCGCACGGCCGGCCGCCCGCTCCCGGGGCGCGCGCCCGCCTCGTGCCCCGTGTCATGGCGTGATTTGGCCACGGCCGCCGGGCCCGGTCAAGGGTGGACCCTGGTGTGCCGCCGGGGATACTGGCCACACCCGGCGGCGGCCGGGGTGCTGGCACCCGATGCCCCACACCGGCTGCCTTCATTGGACGCCGGTCCCCGATCGACCACACTGACCCGGGGAGGTGGTGGTGGTGGGGGCGTTCAGACTGGTGTTCCGTGCCGAGCTGCGCCGGCGGTGGCGGTCGTGGCTCGCCCTGGCGGTGCTGATCGCCGTGGTCGGTGGCTTCGTGATGGCGGCGGCCGTCGCCGGGCGGCGAACGGCATCGGCGTTCCCGCGCTTCGTCGCCGCCTACGGTTTCGACAGCGCCGTCTACGCCTACCAGCCGGTCCCGAAGATCGCCGCTCTCCCCGAGGTCACCTCGGCCCGCCTGGTGCGCGGGCCGGACAACGGGCAACCGACGTGTGCGTGCTCGGGCCAGATCGACTCGGTGACCTTCGGTGTCCTCGTTCCCCCCGCCGGGAAGCCCATCTTCAAGCTCGTGGCGGGACGGCTGCCGAACCCGTCGGCCCCCGACGAGGTGATCGCCGCCTACCCGCTGCAGCAGGTGGGCGTGCACATCGGGACGGTCATCCACGTACCGTTGTACGCGGCCTCGCAGCTCGACGCGTACAACAACGCCACCGGCGCGCTGCCGACCCCCGCAGGCCCGGCGATGGCGTTCCGGGTCGTCGGGTTCGAGGCCTCGGAATTCGATTTCCCATCGGGCAGCACGCCGTCCTACGACATCTCCACGAGCGCGGCGTTCGCTCGCACGGTCCTGCCCCGGACCGCGTACGGCGACGTGTACTTCGTCCGGCTGCGCCACGGCGCCGCCGACCTGCCGCGCTTCGACCACGACGTGAGCGCGCTGGGTGCCCAGGCCAGCAACCAGGACGCCGCCTTGGCGTCGATCGAGGCGTCGATCCATCCCCAGGCCGTCGGGTGGTGGATCCTCGCCGCCTTGGCCGCCCTCGTCGGCGTGGCCATCATCGGCCAGGCCCTGTTCCGCCAGAGCATCGTGGAGGCCCAGGACTACCCCACCTTGGCGGTGCTCGGTCTCGAGCGCCGGGAGCTCGTCCTGCTCGGCCTGGCCCGGAACGCCGTGGTGGCGCTGTCCGGCGCCGTCGGGGCCGCGGCGGTGGCGGTGGCCATGTCCCCGATCGCCCCCCTCGGTGAAGCCCGGACGGCCGAGCCGTCGACCGGCGTCACCGTCGACCACCTCGTCGTGGGCCTGGGGGCGCTCGCCGTCGTGGTCGCGGTGGTGGCGCTCGGCACCTGGCCCGCGAGCCGGGCCGCGGGGACCCTGCGGCCCCGCGCCCGGGACGCGGCGTCACGCCCGTCGACCGTGGTCACCCGTCTGGCCGCCGCCGGCGCGCCGCCGAGCGCGGTCGTGGGCGTCCGCAACGCCCTCGAGCGGCGCAGCGGCGGGACGACCGTCCCCGTCGGCTCGGCCCTCCTCGGCACCGTCCTGGCTGTCGTCGCGCTGATCGGGACGGGGGTGTTCGGCGCCAGCCTGTCGCACCTCACGGCCACGCCGCGGCTCTACGGCGACGATTACCAGCTCAACTTCACCAACCCCAACGGGGGCCCGCCCGACCCTGCCCTGCTCCACAGCCTGGAGCACGACCCGGCCGTGACGGCGATCACCGAGGGCTTCGCCGTCGAGGTCGCCGTGGGCAAGGTGTCGGTGGGGGCGGTGCTCGGGACCCCCGTGCGGGGGCCGCTCCTGCTCACGTCGGTCCGTGGGCACGCACCGCGGGGCGACGGCCAGATCGGCCTCGGTGCCACCACGATGCGACAGGCCGGGGCCCATCTCGGGTCCGTGGTGCCCGTCACGGTGTCGACACCCTCAGGAGCCCGGCGCACGGTGCCGTTCCGGGTGGTGTCGCAGAACTCCTTCCCGGTGCTCGGCGGGGCTGTGAGCCTCGGGACCGGTGCCGCCGTCACCCTGGCGGCGTACGAGGATGCCGCGTGCCCGCCGGGCCCCGGGCGCGCCGGGTGCGTACAGGCCTTCGTCTCCCAGCCGATCGGTGGCGGGATCCTGGCGAGCGTCGTCCCCGGTCCGCGGGGTCAGGCGGCCGTGCACCACTACTTCAGCGCCTACCGGGCCATCACCGCGCTCCCGATCGTCCCGACGTCGCTCGTGAACTTCGGGGAGGCGGTGAACTTCCCCCTGATCTTCGGGATCATGCTGGCCGTGTCGGGGGCCGCCACGTTGATCCACCTCCTGGTGGTGAGCGTGGCGCGCCGGCGCCAGGAGATCGGGCTCCTCAAGGCGTTGGGGTTCGTGAACAGCCAGGTCGCATCGTCGGTCATCTGGCAGGCCACGACCATGGCGCTCATCGGCATCGTGATCGGCGTGCCCGTGGGCATCGTGATCGGCCAGGAGGTGTGGCGGGCGTTCGCCGACAACCTCGGCGTCGTCCCCGTACCCGTCGCGCAGGCGTGGCTCCTCGTCGCCCTCGCGGTGGGCGTGATGGTAGTTGCCAACGTGCTGGCCATCGCGCCCGCGCTGGTGGCGACACGTTCGCAGCCCCGCCAGCTCCTGCGGGCGCAGTGACCGGCGTGGGCGCCCACCCGACCACGGCGGCCGGTCGGTTCGCGCCGGGGCGGTTATGGCGGCGACCTGGGCGGTGACCGCCGCGCCCTACTGCCGCAACGCCGCCGCGACGTCCTGCGGCGACGGCATGGCGGCGATCTCCTCGGCGACCTGCCGGGCACGCGTCGCGTAGGAGGCGTCGCCGAGCACGGTGCGCAGGTGCGACCGCACGGCGTCCGCGGTCACCTCGCCCGGAAGCAGGCGGCGCGCCACGCCGGCCTCGGCGATGAGCTCGGCCACCGTGAAGTTGTCGGCGCTCTGCGGCAGCGCCACCGACGGGAGCCCGTGTGCCAGGAGCCCGAACATGGTGCCCGCGCCGGCGTGGTGGACCACCGCCGCGCAGTGCGGTAGCACGGCGGCCTGGGGCACGAATTGCTCCACGCGGGCATTGCCTGGAACCGGCCCCAGCGCCGCCGGGTCGTTGTCGCGCCCGATGGTGGCCAGGACGTTGACGGGCTCGTCCGCCAGGGCGTCGAGCACGAGGCGGAAGAGGTCGACGGCGTTGTTCGAGAAGGTCCCGAGGGTGACGTAGACGAGAGGCCGGCCAGGGTCGTCCCACGACACGGGCAGCGCCGGCGGATCGGGCAGCGGCAACGGCGACGGGCGCAGGGGCCGGGCCCGCTCCAGGCCGTCGGCCCCGTGGTCGAGCGACGTCGGGCAGATCGTCAGGGTCGTGCCGGCGTGGACGCCCGCCCAGGGCGCCGCGTCCATGCCGAGCTCGCGCCACATCGGCGAGACGGCGTCGGCCGCAAGGTCGAGGACACCGCGGTCCATGAGCGCGCCGATGGCGTGCATCACGCCGCGCGCCCCGGTGGCCGCCGCCGCCAAGGGGGCGGCGAAGGCGTAGGGGTCGAAGACGACGAGGTCGGGCTCCACCTCCCGGCACAGCGCCAGCAGGTCGTCGAGGACCAGGGCCGTGCCGACCTCGCCGAAGAGCCGGGGGACGAAGTAGGCCTCGATGCGCGCCGGCGCCAGCCCGTCGCCCGGGATCCCGCGGGTCCTGGCCCGGAGCGCCGCGAACCACTCGTCGAACGACGGGCCGGTGGCGCGGAAGGCCAGCCCGTGGCCGGCTACCGCCGGTGCCGCGTCGGGGCCGCTGGCCACGACGACGTCGTCACCCTGGGCCGCGAAGGCCTCGGCGAGCGGCAGCAGGGGCAGGATGTGTCCTGCCTGGGGCACACAGTTGACGACGATCCGCACCTCGCCTCCCGGGTGGGCGATCCGGGGGGGCAGGGTACCGCACTCCCCGCCGGGGGGCCGAGCCTCGCGTCGACGCGCCAGGATGCCGATGAGCGTGGTGCTGGCACCAGCGCGAGACACGGGCTGACGCCCTTGGACACCCCACCGGATCGGGCCACACTTCGATGCGGACGGGTCAGATCGACAGGCGGAGGTCGACCGGGACGTGGGTGGACCAGGGCTCGCCGGCGGATCATCGTGAGCGGAGGGCTCCCCCGCTTCGCCTGGTACCGGTTCCGGACCACCATCCGCGTCCGCGGGGGCGGGTATCTGACCCTCGTCGTCTTGGTCGGACTGGTGGGCGGGATCGCCATGGGGGCTGTGGCCGCGGCGCGCCGGACGCAGTCGTCGTTCCCCGCCTACCTGGCCAGCACCGATCCCTCCGACCTGGTCGACACGACGGCGAAGCTCGACCCGGTCTCGGGCGTCCCCAACTACGACCCGGTGGCGGTGCGCGCCCTCACCCGCCTCCCCCACGTCCGGCGCGTCGAGACCCTCGTGGGGTTCAACAACGTCCTCACCCTCGGGCCCGACGGCAACCCCGGCGGCGGCATCGGTGCGCACGGAGGGCCCCAGGCACTGCTCTACGGGAGCCTGGACGGCGAGTACTCCACTCAGGACCGCGTCTCGGTCGTCGCCGGCCGCATGGCCGACCCGCGACGGCCCGGCGAGGTCGTGATGACCGCCGCCGCAGCCGAGGAGTTCGGCCTGCACCTCGGTGCGACGGCGAGCCTGGGCTTCTACACCAATGCGCAGGCGGACGATCCC
Source organism: Acidimicrobiales bacterium (assembly GCA_035531755.1). NCBI lineage: Bacteria > Bacillati > Actinomycetota > Acidimicrobiia > Acidimicrobiales > Acidimicrobiales bacterium. The sequence continues at coordinate 66,275 of DATKSK010000031.1, forward strand.
GCCTACGGCACGGCGCGCCTCGAGCCGGTGCGCCGCATCGACGTCACGCTCGTGGGCATCGTGTCGTCGAACGACGCCGTGGTCCGCGACGACACCGACAGTGCGACCACGTTCATCCTCTTCACGCCGGCGCTGGCGCGGCCTCTCGCCGTGTGTTGCGGGGCGTTCGCCGTGAGCGGGCTCCAGCTCGACGGCAGCAGCCGGGCGGTGAGCACGGTCGAGGGCGAGATCGCCCGGGCGATGCCGGGCATCCCGCCGAACTTCTACGTCACCTCGGCCACCGAGGCCAAGGCGGAGCGCGCCATCAGGCCCGAATCCCTCGCCCTGGGGGTGTTCGGCGGGATCGCCGCGGTGGCGGCCCTGCTGCTCGCCGGACTCGTGATCGGCCGCCAGCTGCGCGCCGGGGCCGACCAGGCTCGCACGATACAGGCGCTCGGCGCCGGCCCGGCCATGACCACGGCCGACGCGCTCTTCGGGATCGTCGTCGCCGTGATCCTGGGCGCCCTGTCGGCCGCCGCCGTGGCCGTCGGCTTGTCGCCCCTCGCTCCTGTCGGCGCGGCGCGGCCGGTCGACCCCACGCCGGGGGTGGCGGTCGACTGGACGGTGCTGGGTGCCGGGGTGGCCGTGCTCGTGGTCGGTCTCGCTGCGGTCGCCGTCGCGCTCGCGTACCGCCAGGCACCGCACCGGCTGGCCGGCCGGCCGCAGCGTGCGGCGGCGGCGAGATCCGCGCTGGCCAGGGCGGCGACGGCTTCGGGACTCCCGGCGCCGGCGGTGACGGGGATCGGCTTCGCCCTGGAGCCCGGGGGTGGTGCCGGCGCCGTCCCGGTGCGCGCCGCCATCGTGGGCGCCGTCCTGGCCATGACCGTGGTCGTCACGACCGTCGTCTTCGGCGCCAGCCTCGACACGCTCGTGGCACGCCCGGCGCTGTACGGATGGAACTGGGACGAGGCGCTCAACTCGTACTTCGGCGGTAATGCCGGCATCCCCGCGCCGCAGGCCAGGGCACTTCTCGATGCCGACCGGTTCGTGGCCGGGTGGACGGGCGTGTTCTACGGGACCGCCCAGATCGACGGGCGGACGGTGCCCGTCCTGGGGGCTCGCCCCGGCGCGGCCGTGGCTCCCCCCGTGCTGTCGGGAACGACCCTGCGCGCACCCGATCAGATCGTGCTCGGGGCCACCACGATGGCCGACCTGCGCGAGAAGTTGGGCGAGTGGGTCCGGGTGAGCCTGGCGGGTGGGGTCACGGCTCGGCTCCGCGTCGTGGGGACGGCCACGCTGCCCACCATCGGCTCCAGCGGCAAGCTGCACACCACCATGGGGACCGGGGCGATGCTGTCGTCGGCGATCGTCGAAGGCCAGACAGGCAACGGGAGCGATCCCAACGTGATCTTCGTCAGGTTCCGCTCCGGCGCGGACCCCACAGCGGCGCTGCGCTCACTGCGGCGGGTGGCCGCCGGCCTGAGCGCACAGGCGAACGGTCCGGTGTCCGTGCTGCCCGTGCAGCGTCCCGCCGAAATCGTCAACTACCGCTCCATGGGCACCACGCCCGCCTATCTCGGTGCCGGGCTGGCCGGCGGTGCGGTGATCGCCCTCGGGTTGACCTTGGTGGCGACCGTCCGGCGCCGACGACGCGACCTGGCCCTGTTGAAGACGCTGGGGTTCACGCCGCGACAGCTGGCGGCCGCCGTGGCCTGGCAGTCGAGTGTGGCCGTCGCCATCGGCACCGTCGTGGGGGTACCGCTCGGGATCGTGCTCGGTCGGGTCCTGTGGGACGTCTTCGCGCACCAGATCGACGTCGTGCCGGCACCGAGCATTCCCGGTCTCTCGGTCGCGCTCATCGCGCTGGCCGCGCTGGTGCTCGCCAACCTCGTCGCCGCCGTCCCCGGGCGCATCGCCGCCCGGACGTCGACGTCCCTGCTCCTGCGGGCGGAGTGACGCGCGCCCGCGCCGGCCGCACCCGGTCGTCGGCGCTCACCCGGTTGTCGGCGCTCACTCGGTCGTCGGCGCTCACCCAGTCGTCGGCGCCCACTCGGTCGTCGGCGCCCACCCGGTCGTCGGCGCCCACTCAGTCGTTGGCGCTGACTTCGGAGAGCAGGTCGGCGAACTTCGTGCGGGCGGCCGCACGCCGGGTGGGCACGTGCTCGGTGGGCACCTCGGCGGGCGTGTAACGCTTGAGCACCTGGCGGGCCACGGTCACCTTGTGCACCTCGTCGGGGCCGTCGTAGATGCGCGCCGCGCGCGCCGCACGGTACATGTGCTCGAGCGGCATGTCGGTGGAGAACCCGAGCGACCCGTAGGCCTGGATGGCGCGGTCGATGACGTTGTAGAGCACGCCCGCCCCGTAGTACTTGATCATGGCGATCTCGACGCGCGCCGCCGGCGCGCCGTCGCGGTCCATCTTCCAGGCCGCCTGCAGCGTCATGAGGCGGGCCGCGGCCATCTCGGCCATGGAGTCGGCCACCCAGCTCTGGACCATCTGCTTGTCGGCGAGCAGCGACCCGTGCAGATAGCGCGACACGGCCCGCTCGCACAGCATGTCGAAGGCGCGCTGGGACTGGCCGAGCCAGCGCATGCAGTGGTGGATGCGCCCCGGCCCGAGCCGCATCTGGGCCAGGCGGAACCCCTCGCCCTCGTTGCCGACGAGGTTCCCGGCCGGCACCCGGACGTCGCGGTAGACGATCTCGGAGTGGCCGCCGAACTTGCCGAAGTGCGGGAAGGGGTGCTCCATGGTGGAGACGTCGCGCACGATGTCGACGCCGGGCGTGTCGGCCGGCACGACGATCATCGAGCAGCCGACGTAGGGGTGCACGTCGGGGTTGGTGACGCACATCACGATGAGGAAGTCGGCGATCGACCCGTTCGACGTGAACCACTTGTGCCCGTTGATCACCCACTCGTCGCCGTCGCGCACGGCCGTGGTGGCGATGAGGGTGGGGTCGGCGCCCGCCCCCGGCTCGGTCATGGAGAAGGCGCTGCGCCGGGTGCCGTCGAGCAGGGGCTCGAGCCACTGGGCGCGCTGGTCCTCACGCCCCGACGCCTCGATCCCGACGGCCAGCAGCTCGGCGTTGCCGGAGTCGGGCGCGTTGTTGCCGAAGACGAAGGGGGCGATGAAGCAGCGGCCCAGCACTTCGTGGAGCAGGCCCAGGCGGACCTGGCCGAAGCCCATGCCCCCGAGCTCGGGCGGCATGTGCGCGGCCCACAGGCCCTGGCGCTTGACCTCCTCCTGGAGGGGGCGCACCGCCCGGGCGAGGTCGTCGCTCTCGAGGTCGAGGGTCTCGAGGGGCACGATCTCCTCGTCGACGAAGGCGCGTGCCCAGGCCAGCTTGGCCTCGTAGTCGGGTTCGGTCTCGAAGTCCCACGCCACGTTCCTGCCTCCTGTTCCGAGCCTCGTGGGCCGCCCGCTACCGTGTGCCGGTGCCTGCCGACGTGACCGCTCCCCCAACGCGTAGCACCGTCTCCCTCAGAGCGCCCGTCGAGCGCTGCCCGGTGCTCCTCCCCGAGCCCCCGAGCGCGTCCGGGGCCCGGGCCCGCATCGCCGCCGCCGGGGTGGCGCTGCTCGACGAGCACCGGCTCCTCGAGACCGAGGAGCTGGTGAGCCTGGCGGTGGTGCCCGACGAGTCGGTGATGGCACTGGCGTCGTTGGCGCACGAGGTGCGGCTGGCCTGGTGCGGCCCCACCGTGGAGGTGGAGGGGATCCTCTCCGCCAAGACCGGGGGCTGCCCCGAGGACTGCCACTTCTGCGCCCAGTCGTCGCGCTTCGACACGCCGGTGAAGGCCACCCCGTTCCTCGACACCGACGAGGTCCTCCGGGCCGCGGCGGAGACCGCCGAGCTCGGGGCCACCGAGTTCTGCATCGTGCTGGCGGTGCGCGGCCCCGACGAGCGCACCCTCACCCGCATCCTCGAGCTCGTCCCCCTGGTACGCGAGCGCACCGGGCTCAACGTGGCTGTGTCGGCCGGCATCCTCACCGACGACCAGGCGCGGCGCCTGGCGGTGGGGGGCGTGCACCGGTACAACCACAACCTCGAAACGGCCCGGTCCTACTTCCCGCAGGTCGTCACCACCCACGGGTGGGACGAGCGCGCCGAGACCTGCCGGCTGGTGCGCGCCCACGGCATGGAGTTGTGCTGCGGGGCGCTCGTGGGCATGGGCGAGTCCGACGCCCAGCGTGTCGAGCTGCTGCTCCAGCTGCGCGCCCTCGACCCCACCGAGGTACCCGTCAACTTCCTCAACCCCCGGCCCGGCACCCCGCTCGGCGACCGGCCCGTGGTGGGCGCCTGGGAGGCCATCCGCTGGATCGCCCTGTTCCGCCTGGCGCTCCCGGGCGTCATCCTGCGCTACGCCGGCGGACGCGAGGTGACGCTGCGGGACCTGCAGGCCATGGGCATGACCGCCGGCATCAACGCGCTCATCGTGGGCAACTACCTCACCACGCTGGGTCGCTCCCCCGCCGAGGACCTGCGCATGCTCGAGGACCTGCGCATGCCGCTCGGGGCGCTCACCGCCGCGCTGTAGCGCCGGGCGCCGGGCGCCGGGCGGCGGAGGCGGCGGTGGCGGAGGCGGCGGCGGCGGCGGTCAGTTGGGGCGCCACCCCGTGTGGGTCGCCCAGGCCTCGGCCCGCCCCATGATCGCGGCGATCACCGGCGACTTCGCCTCGGCGTAGTAGTTGACGTCGCGCCAGTGCCGGGCGGCCAGGCGGCGCTTGGTGTCTTCGTACAGGCGGCGGTCGTCGGCGTCGAGGCGCAGCCAGTCCCGGAACAGCACGTGGCGCCGCTCGTCGTCGGACCCCGCCGCCCACACGTGCACGTGCACGTCGCGCCCCGCCGTGCGGAACATGCGGTGGCCGGGCTCGCGCACCCGCAACAGGTAGCCGGCCCGCTCCAGGTCGGGCGCGAACGCGACCTCGTCGTCGGGGTCCTCCACCGTCACCTGGATGTCGACGATGGGCTTGGCGGCGAGCCCGGGGACCGCCGTCGACCCCACGTGGTCGATCCGCCGGGCGCGCCCGCCGAGGGCCCTGGCGATCGCGGCCCGCTGGCGCTCGAAGACGGCGGGCCATGTCGGGTCGGGATCGGCCAGGACCACGGGTCGCTCCTCGCGCCCGCCGACGAGGACGGCGTCGAGGTACGCGTCGAAGCCGGGGTCGCCCGGCACGCCGCCCCGCATGTCGCCCGGCATGTCGCCCGGCCCACCGGTCCGGTCCGTCACGGGGCCATCATTCCGTACCGCCTCTATCCTCGGGGCCGGGCGGGGACGGGCTCCGGCCGGCGAGGAGGCGGGACATGGCGCGGGTGCTCATCACGGGATGCTCCAGCGGGTTCGGGCGGGCCACGGCCGTCGAGCTGAAGAAGCGCGGCTACCAGGTGGTGGCCACGGCCCGGCGCCCCGAGACCCTCGCCGACCTCGACGTGGACCAGCGCCTGGCCCTCGACGTCACCGACGACGCCTCGGTGACCGCCGCCGTGGCGGCCGCCGGGGAACTCGACGTGCTCGTGAACAACGCCGGCATCGGCATCGGCGGCCCGGTCGAGCTCGTCCCCCTCGCCGAGGTGCGGCGTCTGTTCGACACGAACTTCTTCGGCGCGCTGCGCATGATGCAGGCGGTCCTCCCCGGGATGCGGGCGCGGGGCACGGGGACCATCGTCAACCTGTCGTCGGTGTCGGGGCGCGTGGCCGCCCCGCTGTCGGGGTTCTACGCCGCGTCCAAGTACGCGCTCGAAGCGGTGTCAGAGGCGCTGCACGTCGAGGCCGGGCACTTCGGCATCAACGTCGTCGTCATCGAGCCCGGCTACTTCAAGACCAACATCGGCGAGTCGCACCGCGACTTCGGGGTGGACGCGCCCCCCTACGACGAGCTCGAGGCGGCCACGAGGAAGATCGAGGAGCGCCTCGGTCGGGGTGAGGCGCCCGGCCCCGAGGTGGTGGCGGCCGCCATCGCCGACGCCGTCGAGGCGCCGGGCGTCCCGTGGAGGGTGCCGGTGGGGACCGATGCCGAGATGGTGCTCGGGGCGCGCGCCGCCCTGGACGACGCCGCCTTCGAGAAGGCCATGCGCGAGGTGCTCGGCCTCGACTGGTGAGCCCTGCGCCCTGCGCCCGGCGGTCGCTCGGGGCGCGACTACCTCCGGTCGCTCACGGAGATCGAAGCCCGCCGGTGGGCGCCGCCAGCACGACGCCCTCCCAAGGCCCGAGCCGGACGGGCGACGGCGCGTCCGACCCGTCGCGGGCCCGGTCGGTGCCGATCAGGACGTGGTGCGCGCCGGGGAGGTCGAGCGCCGCCGGGAGGTCCCCGAGGTTGAGCGCCACGACCGTCGACTCGCCGCGCCGCCATGCCCACACCCCGTCGGGCGCCGCCATCTCGCGGTAGTCGCCGCCGTGGAGGTCCGGTGACCCCCGGCGCAGCGCGATGACGTCGCGCACGAACCACAGCACCGACGCCGGGTCGGCGCGCTGGGCGGCGACGTTGCACGCCGCCGGGTCGGTCATGGGCAGCCACGGCGTCGGCCCCGGCGCGCTGAAGCCGCCGTTGGGCCCGCCGTCCCACGGCATGGGCGTGCGCTGCGGGTCGCGGCCCGCGTAGTGGGGCCAGAACCGCAGGCCCACCGGGTCGAGGAGCTGCTCCTCGGAGAGCTCGCCGTCGGTGAGCCCGATCTCGTCGCCCTGGAAGAGCACCGGGGTTCCCCGCAGGGTGAGGAGCATCAGCAGCGCCAGGCGCGTCCGGGCGGGATCGCCCCCGGCCCACCGGGTGGCCAGGCGCGACACGTCGTGGTTCGAGCCTGTCCACACCGGCCACGCCCCCGGCGGGAGCAGGGCCTCGGTGCGCGCCACGATGCCCGACAGCGCGGCCGACTCGAAGGGCGCCTCGATGAACGGGAAGTTGAAGCCGAGGTGCAGCTCGTCGTCCCCCGCGCCGTAGTAGGAGCAGAGCGTCTCGAGCTCCTCGACGTTGGTCTCCCCGAGGAGCAGGCGCGGCTCGTCGTAGCCGGCGGACACCCGCCGCCACCGCCGCAGCACGTCGTGGACCTCGGGCCGGTTGCTGTTGTACTCGGTGCGCTGCCCGAACATCTGCATGATCCACGGGTCGTCCTCGGTGGCGGGCGGGTTGTCGCGCAACTGGGCGTCCTTGACGACCATGGTGCAGACGTCGATGCGGAACCCCGCCACGCCCCGGTCCCACCAGAAGCGCAGGATGTCGTCGAAGGCGGCGCGCACGCCGTCGTTCCACCAGTTGAGGTCGGGCTGCTCGGGGAGGAAGTTGTGGAGGTAGTACTGCCCCGAGGCGTCGTCGAACGTCCATGCCGGGCCACCGAAGGTGCTCACCCAGTTGTTGGGGGGCGAGCCGTCGGGCGCGGGGTCCGCCCACACGTACCAGTCGCGCCGCGGGCCCCGGGGCGACGAGCGCGACTCGACGAACCAGGGGTGGTGGTCGCTCGTGTGGTTGGGCACCAGGTCGAGCAGCACGCGGATCCCGGACTCGGCGGCCCGGGCGATGACCCGGTCGAGGTCGGCCAGGCTGCCGAACACCGGGTGCACGTCGCAGTAGTCGGCCACGTCGTAGCCCCAGTCGGCGTTGGGCGACGGGCCCACCGGGCTCAGCCAGACGGCGTCGACACCCAGCCAAGCCAGGTGCTCCAGCCGCTCGAGGAGCCCGGCCAGGTCGCCGACGCCGTCGCCGTCGGCGTCGGCGAACGACCGGAGGTAGACCTGGTAGAGGACGGCGGAGCGCCACCACTCGCCCCCGCCGGGCCCACCCGGGCCCTGTGCCGCGCCCCGTGGCGTGTCTGCGTGTGCGCCTGGCGCTCCTGGCAACCGATCCTCCGTGCGCCCGCCCTATCCGGTGAGCGGGCCGGCGGGCGCGCCGGGCAGCTCGGTGGCCCGCCAGCAGTACCAGGCGGCCACCGAACGATAGGGCCGGAAGGCGTCGCCGAGGGGCTGCAGCTCACGCGGCGAGGGCATGGGCACGCCCCAGGCCTGGCCGTAGCCCTTGCGGACCCCCAGGTCCCCGGTGGGCCACACGTCGAGCCGCCGCAGCTGGAACAGCAGGAACATCTCCGCCGTCCAGCGCCCGATGCCCCGCACCGTCGACAGGCGCTCGATCACCTCCTCGTCGTCCTCGCGGGCGATGCCGCGCGGGTCGAGGACGACGGTCCCGTCGACCACCTTGGCGGCCAGGTCCCGCAGCGAGGCCGCCTTGTTGCCCGACAGCCCGGCCGTCCGCATGGTGTCGGGCGACAGCGCCAGCACGGCCTCCGGACTGACGTCGGCGTCGAGCGCCGCCACCAGGCGGCCGTGGATGGCCGACGCCGCCGCCCCGGCCAGTTGCTGGTACACGATCGACTGCACCAGGGCGGCGAAGTGGGTGGCGTCGCGCGTGCCGAGGCGGGGCAAGCCGAACGACTCGGCCAGCCCGGCCACGACGGGGTCACGGGCGGCGAGCTCGCGTGCCGCCGCCGTGAAGGTCCGGGGGCGGCGCGGCCGCGACGCGTCGGCGGGGTCGCTGCGCATCCGGTGGTCGAACCTCCCGGGCCCCGTGGCTATTCCCGGATCGGGCGCCACCGCTGGGGCCGCCGCTAGCGTCGGCGCCGTGGAGGCGACCGGAGGACAGGCGGGCGGGGACCGGTACTGCACCGGCTGCGGCCGGCCCCGGCCGGACTGCCCGGGGTGCGGGCGCCGGCTCGACCCACCCCGGTTCTGCGACCGCTGCGGGCGGCGCATGGCGGTGGTGGTCACGCCGGCGGGGTTCACGGCGCGGTGCCGGGACCACGGCGTGGCGACGGCGGCCCCCGTGGGAGACTGAGCCCGTGGACCGGATCGGCGTCGTGGACACCATGTTCGCCCGGTACGACATGGGCACCGAGGCCGTCGACGAGCTGAAGCAGTGCCCCGGCCACGGGGAGCGCTTCGAGGTCGTCAGGCGCACCGTCCCGGGCTTCAAGGACCTCGGCGTCGAGTGCAAGAAGCTCGTCGAGGAGGAGGGCTGCGCCATCGTCGTGGCCCTGGGCATGCCCGGCAAGGCCGCCGTCGACCAGGTGTGCGCGCACGAGGCGTCGCAGGGGATCATGCTCGCCCAGCTGCTCACCAACACCCACGTGCTCGAGGTCTTCGTCCACGAGAACGAGGAGGAGGACCCCGAGCGCCTCGCCGCGGTGTGCGTGGACCGGGCGCGCAAGCACGCCCGCAACGCGTACTGGATGGTGTACGAGCCCGAGCAGCTCACCCGTCGTGCCGGCCGGGGCGTGCGCCAGGGCTACGGGGACGCCGGGCCCATCGTGCCGCCGCGCTCCTGACCCGCCCGCCGCGGGCCGGTCGAGGGGGAGGGCTCCCGACCGGGGCCCGGGGTCCGGCTCCGGTGGTCGAAGATCCGGCGGTCCCGGAATCAGCCCAGCCCCATCCCGAGGTCCTCGTGCCGCGACCGCGCCCGGTCGCGGTGACGTCCTGGCGCCGGCAGCTCCATGCCCCGTCGTGCCAGCAGGCGGCCGAGCTCGGCGTGCTCGGCCCGGTCGTCGCGGCCGGGAGCGACGCCGAGCGCCGGGGCCGTCTGTTCCACGACGCGGCCGCCGACCACGTGTCGCCGCTCCCCCACCCCGCGCCCCTCGGCCCGCGCCGCGTGGGCGGCCGTGGTCGGGAGCGACCCGAGCAGGCGGTCGGCGGCGGCCTCCACCTCGACCGCGGGCGCGCCGGCCGGGAGCGACCCGCACCACGCCCGCACGACGTCGCGCCGCGTGGCCGTCGGGCTGCGCCGGCCGAGCGCCTCCACCACGTCGGCGGCGGCGGTGGGTGACGCCAAGGCGTGGCCGCCGGCATCGGGACCGGTGACAACGCGCCGCGGCACGCGGTCGAGCACCGCCTCGAGCCGCCCCGGGCTCAGGCCCGCCGCCCGCGCCCGGCGCTCCCACGACGGCCGGAGGTCGTCGGCCGACACATGGGGGTCGCGCGCCGGGCGGGTGGCATGGGCGGCGACGGCGCGGGCCCGGCCCCCGCCGAGGCCGCGCTCCGACAGGTGCCGGGCGATCTCCACGGCGCGCTGCGAGAACGCCAGCCGCGCCTCGGCGCCGATCCCGGCGACGTCCGCCCGCCCGGCGCGCAACGGCTCCCACGCCACGCCGAGCCGCCGGCTCAGCTCGTGGCGGAGCTGCGCGTGGTAGAGCGCGCCGGCGGCGGCGGCGTGCGCGTACAGGCCGCGCCCGTCGAGCGCCGTGAACGACCCCTCGGGACCGCGGCCGAGGTTGGCCATGACCACGTGGCTGTGCAGGTGGGGATCGAGGGCACGGCTGACGCGGTGCACGAACCCGGCGCTCGCCACGGCGGCGGCCGCCACCGGGACGGGGACGCCGCCGTCGCCCCGGCGCACGGCGACGGCGCGCTGTTCCACGTAGCCGAGGGCCGCGGTGACAGCGGCGTCGTGGGCGGCGCGCACCTCGGCGCCGACGACCGGCCCACCCAGCGCGTGCAGGAGGCTGACGGACTTGGGCGCACAGAAGCTGAGGTCGAACCCGGCCACGGAGACCCGGTCGTGCCACCGGCCGAGTCTCTCGCCCGTGCCGGGGTGGTCGCCGCGCAGCACCGCCCCGAGCGCGTCGGCCTCCACGACGCCGCCCAGGCCGAGCGTCGCCGACCCGGTCCCGAGCCACTCGCCGGGCGCCTCGATACCCGTCCCGCCCGGGCCGGTGGCGACCTCCAGGTAGTAGGCGTGCCTGCCCGCCCGGACCTTGGCCACCCGCAGCACAGACCCTCCAGGGGCTGCGCCCGGCACGGCACCGGCGGGCCCGGTGGGGAGGGTGTCGGTCGCGCTTCACCGACGACCTCGCCGCCATCCTTGCCCGGGAGGGTCGGTCGGCTCGGTCCGCACGACGACAGCACTCGGTACGACCGGATGCCGGGACCCCGCGTGACGACGGTGACGACGGGCGACAGGCCGGACAGGCCGCGTGCGCCCCGCGCCCGGCGGGATGGGCCGGATCGACGGCTAGGGCCGGGGCGTTCGGTAGCGCGACAGCAGCTGGCGCGCCGCCTGGCGCCCCGCCTGGGCGAGCTCGGGCGGGTCGAGCACCTCGGCGTGCGGCCCGAGGCGCAGCAACAACCGGCCGAACCACACGGTGCTCGCCACGGCCAACGTGACGCGGGTGCGCCCGTCGCGCAGCGGCTCGGTCCCGAAGGTCGGGAGGGCCTCGATGATCCACGCCGCCTCGTCGTCCACCGCCAGGTGCGCCACCGTCGCCTCGGGCCCGGGCACGAAGGCCTCGGCACCCGGCCCGGCCCGGCCGTCGCCCTCGCCGTCGCGGTGGGCGTCACCGGGCCGACCGGTGGCGGCACCTGCCGTCGCGGTGGCGGCGGGGGCGCCGTGGCAGGCGGGCTCGCCGGTGAGGCGCGCCGAGGACACGCGGTCGACGCGAAAGCGCCGCATGCTCTCGGCGTTGTGGCAGTACCCGTCGAGGTACCACCGGCCCTCGATCGACACCACGTCCACCGGGTCGACGACGCGCCGCGACTCCCGGTCGCTCGACGCCGAGTAGTAGCGCAGCTCGAGCTGGCGCCCGCGCTCGGCGGCGTCCCGGACGATGGCGAGGTGCGCGGGCTCACGCAGGTCGATGCGCAGCAGGGTCCGGCCCCCGAGCACGGCGTCGAGCTTCGCCGCCGCCCGCCGCAGGGCACCGTCGGGATCGGCGCCCGGCACCGCCGCGATGGCGCGGGCCGACGCCGCCAGGGCGAACCCCTCGGCGGCGGTGAGCTTCCGGGGCCGGGCCAGCTCGGCGCCGAGGTCGGCCACGACCTCCTGGTCGTCGACGATGATCTCCATGAGCTGGTCGGGGCTGTAGGGGGGCAGGCCGCAGCACGCCGCCAGCTCCAGGTCGGCGATGAGCTCGTCGGGATCGAGACCGAAACGCTCCGACAACTCCGACACCGGCGCCCGCCCCACCCGGGCCAGCCAGGTGAGCACGGCCAGCAGCCGAAGCAGCCGCGACCCGGCGTCGGCGCGCGTGGCCATCACGACCCCCCCGCGCCGTCGGGGCCGGACAGCGCCTGGAGCCACGCCACCATGTCGGCGCGCACCTCCTCGGGGCCCAGGATCTCGGCGTGGTCCCCGAGCTCGAGCACCCAGGAGCGCAGGGCGTCGGTGTTCGTCACCTCGATGTGCACCACGACGGCCCCGTCGTCGTCCCGGCGCGCCAGGGCGCCCGCCCCCAGCTCGTCGAGCACGAGGTCGGCGAGGGTGGCGTCCACGCGCACGGCGACGGTGACGGGGGCACCCTCACCGATGCGCCACGGCACGTCGGGGATGGCGGCGTCGGGGTCGAATCCCTCGGGCAGCGACGCCGAGCCCGGCTCCCCCGCGACCACGGCGCCGTCCATGCGGTCGACACGGAACGTGCGGGGCGCGCCCCGGTCGAGGTCGTGGCCCACCAGGTACCACCACCCGCCGAGGAAGTGCAGCAGCGCGGGGTCGACCCGGCGCTGCTCGCCGCGGTAGTCGAAGCGCACCGTGGCACGCGTCCGCAACGCGTCGTGGAGCACCGGGAGCGCGGGGAGGGCGGGGAGCTCGGCCACCGGCCGCGCCCCGGCGGAGGCCGGCAGGCCCAGGCGCCACAGCGCGTCCCGACCACTAGGATCGCCGAGGTGGACCCCGGCGACCGCGAGGTTCAGGGCCGCTTGCTCGTCCGGCGCCAGGTCGAGGTCGGGCAGGTAGTAGTCCTCGGGCCGGATGACGTACCCGACCTGCTCGGGCCCTTCGATGGGCATGGCCGTGACCTCGATGCCGCCGTCGCGCAGCGTCCGCTTGTCGCGCTCGAAGGCCTGCCGGCGCGCCTCGCCCTCCTGCGCGGGATACCCCGGGACCTCCGACGCGATCTCGCGCAGGGACTTGGGCCGCTGGTCGCGCAGCAGCACGAGCACGAGGTCGGTCAGCCGCTCCAGCCGGTCCACCATGGGCCCTGAGCGTAGGCGGCCCGGTCCCCGCCACCGGCGGGCCGCTCCGGCACACACGCGGCGGGGGCCGTGACCGCCGCGCCGGGGGCCCTCGCCCTGCACCGCCACGCGGCCGGCGCGGGGCCCTGGACCTTCCATCTCCACCCGGTGGCCTGGCTCGCCATCGCCGCCCTGGTGCTCGCCTACGCGCTGGCGGCGCGGCGCGTGGCCCGCCGCGCCGGGCCCGCCGCCCTCCCCGCACGTCGCCAACGCCTGCTCCTGGCGGGCGCGGTGGCGGCGCTCGTGCTCGCCCTGACGTGGCCGCTCGCCGACCTCGCCGCCCACTGGTCGCTCACGGCCCTCGTCGTCCAGCGCCTCCTGCTCACCCTGGCGGTGGCGCCGCTCCTGCTCCTGGCCACCCCCGTGCCCGTCCTGGCCGCCCTCACCCGGCCCGCCCCCCTCGACGCCTGCCTGGCCGTCCTGACGCGCCCGGTGGTGGCGGTCGTGGCCTTCAGCGCGGTGGCCGTCGGCACGCTGCTCACCCCGGCCGTCGCCGCCCAGGCATCCTCGCCGTGGTGGCGCGGCGCCATCGCGGCGACGCTCGTGCTGGGCGGGGCCGTCCTGTGGGGGCCGGCGCTGCGCCGCGTCCCGGGCGCGCACCGCACGCTGCCCGTCGCGCTGGCCGCCTACCTCTTCGTGCAATCGGTGGTGCCCACCTTCCCGGCGATCGTCTACGTGTTCGCCCGGCACCCCCTGTACCCGGCGTTCGCCGGCGCCCACCGTGCCATCGGTCTGTCGCCACTCGTCGACCAGCAGCTGGCGGGCGTGGTGGCCAAGGTGGCGACGCTCCCGGTCCTGTGGAGCGCGGCCTGGGCGGCGCTCGCCCGGGCACAGCGCGTCGAGGCCGCCGCCGGGGACGACGAGCCCCTCACGTGGGCGGAGGTGGAGCGCCAGCTCGAACGCGCCGGGCGCGCCGAGCGCCGCGGGCGCCCCGGGCTGTACCGGCGCCTGAAGTACGGGGCCCACGCGCCGGCGGCGTCGGCCCTGCCGGCCGGCACCGACATCCCCCACAGCCGCGCCGACGGACCGGGGCCACCCGGGCCCTGACCCGGCGCGCCCCGGGGCGTCAGGGCGCCGCCCGTGGGGCCCGGGCGGCCGGGGCCCGACGGCCTACGTCCCCGGGGCCCTCGGGCCGGCGGTCGGCACCGCGAGCGCCAGATGCTCGAACCGCAGCGGCTCGCGCTCGAGCACGAACGTGGCCAGCAGCACGTTCTGCGGGCTCGACACCACCACGATGGCGAAGTGGCCCGATCCCGACGCGGGGCGCCGCCCCGCGGGACGCGACACCTGGTCGAGTCGGAAGCGCCCGCGGTACGACACCAGGCACAGGTTGTGCAGCGGCGTGGTGGAGCGTTTCTTCAGCACACCGTCGACGTGGTGCACCGTGTCGAGCTGCGCGGCCGACACCAGGCGGACCCCGGCGAACGACCCGCGGCCGTGCACGGCGTCCTCGGCCAGCGCCAGCGCCCGGAAGCACGGGCTCGAATTCGTGCCGAGCGTGTCGCGCGCCGAGGTGCAGCCCGACAGCGACACCGCCCCCAACGCCATGACCGCGCACCCCGCCACCAGCCACCGCTGTCCCCGCCCGCCCCGACGCACCCCGCCACCTCCTCCGCCATGCCGCACGACGCCACCTCCTCCGCCACGCCTCACGACGCCACCTCCTCCGCCACGCCGTCGACCGCCGCCGCGACGGCCACCAACGGCGGCCGGCGCGCCAGGGCGTAGGCACCCCAGATGATCCAGCCGATCGGCAGCTCGCCCCAGAAGCTCACGAGCCGGTAGACGAACACGGCCGCCACCGTCGAGGGCTCGGCCCCCCCGAAGGTGACCAGCGCGATGGTCAGGCTGCCCTCCACCACGCCGAGGCCGCCGGGGGTGATGGGCAGGTTGGCCGCCAACTGCCCGGCGCCGTAGGCGAGGAGCAGCCCCCGCCACGGAATGCCGACGCCCACGGCCGTGAAGGACAGGGCGAGGCACCCGCAGTCGAGGACCCAGTTGCCCAGGCCCCAGCCCACGGCCGACAGCACCTGCCGCAGGTCGAGGGTGACCACGGTGAGCCGGGCGATGATGTGCTCGACATGCCCGGCCACCTCGCCGCGGGGCCATCCCACGAGGCGGCGCGAGGCCCGCACCGCCGCCGAGACCAGCCACCCCAGAGCGCGGCGCTGCAGGAAGACCGCACCCATGGCGAGCGCCCCCACGAGCACGGCGACGGTGACGCCGACGAGGTCGAGGCCCGCGCCCTCGGCGCCGGCGACGGCGATGCCCACCGCAGCCACCAGCGCCAGGGTGACCGAGGCCACCACGAACACCGCGGCCAGCGTCCAGCCGGCGAGGGCCTCGTCGGCGCCCTGGCCCCGGTACTGGCGGAAGGCGAACACGGCCGAGACCACGGGCCCTGCCGGCATGGAGTTGGCGATGGCCGTGGACGCGACGGTCACACCGGTCATGCGGCCCGTCGAGGTGCCCACCCCGCCCGCGGCGAGCAGGCGCTTCTGGACCATGCCGAACGCCACCAGCGACCCGGCCTCGGCCAGCACCGCCAGCCCCAGCCACCACCAGCGCAGGTGGTCCAGGTAGCTCGACGCTCCCGACAGCTCGCCGCGCCGCCCGGCGAGCGCCCACAGGGCGAGCCCGGCGAGCGCCAGCCCGACCACGTACTTCAGCCACGGCCAGGCGCTGCGCAGCCACCGACGCCTCGACGCGGGCGCCGTCACGTCGACACGGGCTCCACCAGGATCTTGACGTGCTCGTCGGGGCGGGCGAGCGCCTCGAAGGCGCCCGGCACACCGTCGAGGTCCACGGTGCCGGTGATCATGGGCGACGCGTCGATGTCGCCCTCGGCGATGGCGCGCAGCGCGCCGGCGAACTCGTCGGCGCCGTAGGCCAGGGCGAAGTGCACCGAGAGCTCCTTCACGATGGCGAAGTACGGAAGGATGCGGTCGGGCTCCATGCACACCCCGACGACCCCCAGGCGCGTGCCGGGCGGCACGTCGTGGAGCAGCTGCTGGAGCATGCCCGGCACCCCGACGGCCTCGAAGGCGACGAGCGGCCGGCGCCCGTCCACGCGCCGCCAGGCCTCGACGACGCCCTCCTCGGCGGGGTCGACCACCTCGGTGGCACCCAGGGTGCGGGCCATGGCCCGCCGGGCCGGTGACAGGTCGGCGGCCACGATCGACTCGACGCCGACCGCCCGCAGCGCGGCGATCACGGCCAGGCCCACGGGGCCGCACCCGACCACCACGACGCCGTCGCGCGCCGTCGCCCCCGAGCGCGCCACGGCGTGGATGCCCACCGCCAGCGGCTCGGTCAGCGCGGCGTGCCGGGGGTCGAGCCCGTTGGGGACCTCGAGGGCGAGCGGCGCCGAGAGCAGCATGTACTCGGCGTAGCCGCCCGGGTAGTCGTTGTTGTATGCCAACTGGTGCAGGCCGGTCGACGACAGGAGCACGGGGACCGACACCACCCGCGCCCCGGGCCGGGGGCCCACGGTGTCGGGGCCGAGCTCCACGACCTCGCCGCAGAACTCGTGGCCCATCACGATGTCGCGCGACAGGTCGATGGGGGCCATGGTCATGGCACTGGCGCCCATCGACGGCTTCAGCTCGTCGGTCATCGCCACCATCGTCCCGCCGTGGCGCAGGAAGTGGAGGTCGGACCCGCAGATCCCGCAGGCCAGCGTGCGCACCACCATCTGGCCCACCTCGGGGCGCGGGTCGGCGACGTCGTCGACCTCGAGCCGCCCCTCCCGCATCACGCACGCTCGCACCGTGGACCTCGCTTCCCCCCGGG
>DATKSK010000032.1 GCA_035531755.1 Acidimicrobiales bacterium
GGGCGCCGCCGCACCCCCGGGCAGCTCATCGACGACGAGCCCGCGCAGGTGCCGGGCCACGCGGTTGCCCCGGGCATCGAGGCGGGCGACGAGCTCCTGCCCGGTGTAGCACCCCTTCGTGAAGCTCACGCACCGCTCGAGCAGGTCGGCCTCGGCGGCGATGGTCCGCTCGTCGAGCTCGGCCCCCATGACCGGGATGCCGGCCTCGACGCGCACCGCCTCCCAGGCGGCCGCACCGCACGCCCGCACGCCGGGCGGAGCGGTGGGGCCCTCCCCGAGCAGGTCGACGCCGGCGACGCCGTTCCACGAGAACGGCGGCGCCAGCGCCGTGCCCGCCGGGAGCCCGCCCTCCACCACCCGTGCCGCCTGCGGTCCCCGCAGCGCCACGCACCGCCAGTCGAGGCGCTCGACGACCACCTTGACGCGCAGCTTGAAGCGCTCCAGCCGCGCCGTGGTGGCGTCGCCGAACCCGGCGTCGACGTCGACGACGAAGTCGTCGCCGGCCAGGCGGCCGACCCGCACGACGGCGTCGAGCTTGCCCTGCGGGCTCAGGAGCAGCGAGTCCACCGACTCCCCCGTCCCGAGGCCGGCGAGGTCCTGCGACACCTGGCCCTGCAGATACGACAGCGCATCGGGGCCCGAGACGCCCAGGACGTCGCGTCCGACGGCGACGGCGCCGACGGCGCTGCGCAGCGCCCGGTAGTCCTCGAGGTCGTCGTCGGAGAACGGCCCCCTGCGGACGCCGGCCGCCGCCCGGGCACCGCCGTCATCCCGGGTCGTCACCGCCGCGCCCCTGCCGCGGCGTCGTCCACGCGGTCGTGACGGGCCCGGCGCTGCGCCGTCGCCCGGCGGGCCGCAGGCACGGCCGCCAACAGGGCGGCGGCTTTGTTCCGGCACTCCATGTCCTCGTCGGCGGGGTCGCTGTCGGCCACGATCCCGGCGCCCGCCTGCACCGAGGCGTGGCCGTCGGGAGTCACCACCATGGTGCGGATGGCGATGGCGGTGTCGAGGTTGCCCGAGAAGTCGAGGTAGCCGACCACGCCGCCGTAGACGCCGCGCTTGGTGGGCTCGAGATCGTCGATGATCTGCATGGCGCGCACCTTGGGCGCGCCCGACAGGGTGCCCGCGGGGATGGTGGCCCGCAGCACGTCGATGGGGCCCTTGGCGGCGTCGAGGAGTCCGGACACCTGGGACGTGAGGTGCATGACGTGGCTGTAGCGCTCGACCGTCTTGAACTCGTCGACGTGCTCCGTGCCGAAGCGCACCACCCGGCCCACGTCGTTGCGCGCCAGGTCGACCAGCATGACGTGCTCGGCCACCTCCTTCGGGTGCTCGGCGAGCTCCCCGGCCAGGCGCTCGTCCTCGGCCGGGCTCTCCCCGCGGCGCCGCGTCCCGGCGATGGGCCGCGACACGACGACGCCGTCGCGCAGCCGGACGAGCGGCTCGGGCGTCGCCCCCACCACGGTGCAGTGGTCGGTCCGCAGGAAGTAGAGGTAGGGGCTCGGGTTCACCAGCCGCAGCACCCGGTACAGGTCGAAGGGCTCGGCGTCGAGCTCGAGGTCGAAACGTTGCGACAGGACCACTTGGAAGACGTCGCCGGCCCGGATGTGCTCCTTGGCCGCCACCACGGCGTCCTGGAACCCCTCCGACGACATGGTGCGCGTCACCGCGGGCAGCGCGTCGTCGGGGCGCGGCGCCTCGAGCGGGGGGCCGCCCAACGGCCGGAACAGCGCGGCGGCCAGGTCGTCGAGGCGGGCCCCGGCCTCGTTGTAGGCGGCGGCCGCGTCCGCATCGCCCCAGCCCTCGCCCACGACGACGTTGTCCACGAGCACCACCCGCTGGCGCCAGTGGTCGAAGGCGCACAGCTGGCCGATCACGTGCAGGACGGCGTCGGGCAGCCCGAGGTCGTCGGGCGGCACCGCCGGCAGGTGCTCGACCTCCCGCACGACGTCGTACCCGAGGTAGCCGACGAGGCCGCCGTGCAACGGCGGGAGATCGGCGAAGACCGGCGACCGGTACGCCGACAGCAGGGCGTCCACCGTCGCCAGGATCCCCTGGGTGGCGCACGCCCCCACCTCGGCGGGGAGCGCCAGGGGCCCGTCGGCCGTCACCTCGCGCCCGCGCGCCACCAGGGTCACGAGCGGGTTGCGGCCGACGAAGGAGTACCGGCCCCACCGTTCGCCGCCCTCGACCGACTCGAGCAGGAAGCCGGTGTCCTCCCCCACCGCCAACAGGAAGGCGCTGACGGGGGTCAGGGTGTCGGCGACCACCTCACGCCAGACGGGGACGATACGGTGCCCCCGGGCGAGCTCGCAGAAGGCGTCGCGCCCGGGTCGATCGGCCGGCGGTGGGCTCACCCGGGGCTCGGCGCGTCCCCGGCGGACGGGCGCGCCCCGTCGGGCCCGAACGAGCGGTAGAAGCACGACCGGGCGCCGGTGTGGCAGGCGCCGGCCCCGTCCTGGTCGACGACCACCAGGAGCGTGTCGCCGTCGCAGTCGTAGCGCACGGCGCGCACCCACTGGCGGTCGCCCGATGTCTCCCCCTTGCACCAGTACTCGCGTCGGCTCCTGCTCCAGAACCACGTGCGGCCCGTCCCCAAGGTGCGTCGGAGGGCCTCCTCGTCCATGTACCCGAGCATGAGGACCGTGCCGTCGGAAGCGTCCTGCACCACCACGGGCACGAGCCCGTCGGCCCCGAAGTGCACGACGGCGAGGTCGGCCTCGGTGAAGGGGATCGGCGTGGCGACACGCCCGGGCGGGATCGGAGGGGCCGTCCCCGCGGCGGCGTCCGGTGCGGCGGTCTCGGGGCTCATGGACCCCTCACGATACCGGCAGGCGGGGAGGGCACCGCCGGGGCCCGCGCAGCGCCCCGAAGCTGCGCCCGGGCCGTCCACGCCAGTTCCCACACCCGTCCACGCCAGTTCCCACACCCGTCCACGCCAGTTCCCAGACCCGTCCACAGCGGAGCCCGGGCCGGTTCGCCGGGCCGGTCCCCCACCCATCCCCGGGCCGGTCCCCCACCCATCCCCGGGCCGGTCCCCCACCCATCCCCGGGCCGGTCCCCCGCCGGTCCCCGGGCCGGTCCCCCACCCATCCCCGGGCCGGTCCCCCGCCGGTCCCGACACCCGACGGGCCACCGCTCGTCGCCGGACCGTCGTCGTGGCAGGCGCCACCGGACGACAGCCGAGACGGTCGCTCGCGGGACTTCCCTCCCCGTCGCGTTTACTATGCAGTAACTCCGTCGCCATGGAGTGCGGGGTCGTCGGGGGAGCGCAAGTCGCCGGGGGGCGCAATGAGACGGACGTGGGAATGGCTCGGGCTCAACCTGGGCAAGCGGGCCGGCACGGTCGCCCTGGTCGGCCTCGTCCTCACGTTCGCTCTCGGCTTCGGCATCGTGAAGCTCCGGTTCACGACCAGTAACGCCGACTACCTCAACACCAACGACCCGGCCTGGATCAACAACGTCAACTACGAGAAGGTCTTCGGCGGGGACCCGATGGCGGTCCTCTTCACCATGAAGCCGGGGACCACCGTCGACAACCTCCTCACCCCGCACAACCAGGCCGAGTTCCGGCGGATCTCCGCCGAGCTCGCCAAGGACCACTGGGTGTTCAGCTCCGTGACCCCGCTCGACGCCCTGCAGTTCGGCCAGACGCTGCTGAGGAGCCCCACCGGCAGCCCCCTCGACAGCCCGGCCGCCCACCTGCTTTTCGACGCCATCTCCCGCGACACCAATCCCCACGACAAGGCCATTCGCAGCCACTACCTGACCGAGCAGGGCATCGCGCTGGTCAAGACCCCGCCCGCGAAGGAGGTCCTGTCGAACCCCACGTGGTTGCATTTCGTCATCCACGAGGTCGACGGCACGGTCCGCCAGTCCCTCAAGACGTTCGTCCACGACGACCACCACGCCCTCATGGCCATCTACCTCCAGGGTGACCTGAACATCAACCAGGAGACAACGGCTGCAGCCTCGGTGGCGAAGATCATCAACAGCGCCCACTTCGACAACACCTCGACGATCACGACCGGCGTGCCGGCGCTACTGAAGACGATCAACGACTACCTGAAGCACGGCATCACGACGCTGGCACTGGCCGCCGGTGTGCTCATGGTGGCGATCCTGCTGTTGTCGTTCACCGTCCGCTGGCGCCTGCTCGCCTTCGCCATCGTGGCGGTGGGCCTGGTGTGGGGGTTCGGCCTCGTGGGGTACTTCCACGTCCCGTTGACCCTGGCCACCATCGCGGCGCTGCCCGTGCTCCTCGGCGTCGGCATGGACTATTCGATCCAGATGCACTCCCGCATCGAGGAGGAGGTCGTCCTCGACCGCGCCACGCACCCGATCCAGGCCGCGGCCCGCGGTCTCGGCCCCGCCCTCCTCGTCGTCACCTTCGACGCCGTGTTCGCCTTCATGGCCCTGTGGTTCGCCAAGACCCCCGCCATCCGCGAGTTCGGGTCGCTGCTCGTGATCGGCATCATCGCCGTGTGCGTGTGCAGCATCATCGCCACGCTGGCCGTGCTGGGCATCCGCGAGTACAAGTCCCCCACCAAGGGGAGGGACTTCAGCCAAGGACGGCTCAGCCGGATCGTGGTGTTCCTCGGGAGCCTGCCGCAGCGCACCGCCGTCCCGCTGGCCATCGCCAGCGTCGTGATCCTGCTGTCGGGCATCGCCGTCGAGGGCAAGCTGGCCTTGCAGACCGACCCGATCCAATGGGTGAACCCGCACTCCCAGGCGATCAAGGACATCAAGCAGCTGAAGGCCGCCACGGGGTCCGACAACGAGATCGCCATGCGGATCTCCACCAACCACCCGTGGAGCGACCAGACGGTCAAGTACGTGGTGAACTTCTCGCGCCAGCTCGAGGCCAAGTACCCCACCGGCCTCTTCCCCGCCGCCGGGCTCATCAACACCATCGACCAGTTCGTCACCGTCAAGGGCATGAAGGACGTCCCCCCCACCGGCGCCGACATGGAGGGCATCTACCTGATCGCGCCCCCGGGCATCCTCAAGACGACGGTGGCCGACAACGGGGCGGCGCTCAACGTCATCTTCCTGGGGCGCACCGACACGCTCGACCAGCTCGCACCGGTGGTGAAGGACCTGCAGGGCGGCATCAACCCGCCGCCGGGGATCACGGTGGCGCCCGGTGGCATCGCCACCGTGGGCGTGGGGCTGATCCAGAACCTCGAGAAGTCCCGGGTGCAGCTCACCTACCTCGCCATCCTCTTCGTCGGCCTCTTCCTCACCCTGCGGCTGCGCAGCCTCATCCGCGCCCTGCTGTCGCTCGTGCCGGTCCTCGTCGCCGTGGGAGCGGTGTCGCTCATCGGCGTGGCCTTCCACCTGAAGCTCAGCCCGGTCACGGCGGTGGCGGGGCCGCTGGTGGTGGCGGTCTGTACCGAATTCACGTCACTGCTCCTGTTGCGATTCGTCGAGGAACGTCAGCGCGGGCTGACACCGCGTGATGCCATGGACGCCACGGCGCGGCGCACCGGCCGGGCCTTCATGGTGTCAGGCATGACGGCCATCGCCGGCGTCGGGGTCCTCGGACTGTCGTCGATGCCGCTCCTGAGCGAGTTCGGCGTCATCGTCGCCGTCAACGTGTCCGTGGCCCTGCTGAGCGCGCTGATCGTCCTTCCTCCGATCCTCGTCTGGGCCGACCAGCGCAACTGGGTCTCGCGGGGCCTGCTGAAGGCGCCGCCGCAGCCCTACAAGACGCTCGAGGAGGAGCTGCAGGGCATGCCCGCACCGGCGCCCGCCTCGTTGACGTCGGCCTACGCGGCGGCCCCGAACGGCCCGGTCGCCTCGAACGGGCCCGTGACGTCCAACGGGCCGGTCGCCGCCAACGGGCCGGTCGCCGCCAACGGGCCCAACCGACCGCGGACACCCGAAGTGGCGCCGACGATACCGGCGGGCGCGGCACCCCCGCCGCCCCCGGCCCGCAACGCCCCGGCCCGCAACGCCCCGGCACCGGCCGCCCCGACACCGCTGTGGATCACCCCGGGCGCCAAGCCCAAGACGAACTAGGGCGTCCCCACGGCGGGCCGGCGCGCTACAGGTAGAGGCCGGTCCCGCTGTCGATGCGCTCCGAGGCCACGGCGTGGATGTCGCGCTCGCGCAGGATGACGTACTCGTCCCCCTGCACCTCGACCTCGAAGCGGTCGTCCGGGTTGAACAGCACCTTGTCGCCCACCTTGATGGTGCGGACGTGCGGCCCCACGGCGACGACCTCCGCCCACAGCAGCCGGCGCGACACCTGCGCGGTGGCGGGGATCAGGATCCCGGCGCGCGACCGGCGCTCACCTTCGGCGGCCGGCTGCTGCGCCAGGACGCGATCGGCCAGCATGGTGATGGGCTGCTTGGGCGTGGCCGGTTGCCGGGACGTCTTCGCCGAAGGGACCACGGGCGAACCGTAGCCGATCCGGTCAGCGGCGATTCCCGGCGGCACGCCCGGAGACGGGCAGCGCCAGTCGGTCGTTTGCGCCCCCCGGCGCGCCCGCGGGCGGCCTGCCGCGTGCCGGCGCGCCCCGGGCCGGCGCCCGGGCGCCCTCAGGCCGGCGCGGGTGGGCGCACCACCACGCCGCTCGCCGCCAGGAAGGACTTGGCCTCGGCCACGGTGAACTCGCGCCGGTGGAAGATCGACGCGGCCAACAGGGCGTCGGCGCCGCCGGCGACCGCCCCCTCGACGAGGTGCTCCAGCGACCCCACCCCGCCGGAGGCCACCACGGGGACGTTCACCGCCTCCACGACGGCGTGGGTGAGCCCGATGTCGAAACCGTCGCGGGTGCCGTCGCGGTCCATCGACGTGAGGAGGATCTCACCGGCGCCGAAGGTGGCGCACGCCTCGGCCCATTCCACCGCGTCGCGGCCCGTCCCCTGGCGCCCCCCGTGGGTGAAGACCTCCCACCCCGCGCCGGGGCCACGGCTGCGGGCGTCGACGGCCACCACCACGCACTGGGAGCCGAACTCGTCGGCGAGCCGCGAAATCAGCTCGGGCTCGAGGACCGCGGCGGTGTTCACCGCCACCTTGTCCGCACCGGCGCGCAGCAGGCGGCGGGCGTCGTCGGGGGCACGCACGCCGCCGCCGACCGTGAACGGGATGAAGACCTGCTCGGCGGTGCGCGTCACCACGTCGACCATGGTGTCGCGCCCGTGGGCGGACGCGGTGATGTCGAGGAACACGAGCTCGTCGGCGCCCTCGGCGTCGTAGCGGGCGGCGAGCTCCACGGGGTCGCCGGCGTCCACCAGGTCGACGAAGCGCACGCCCTTCACGACGCGCCCGTCGTCGACGTCGAGGCAGGGGATCACACGGACGGCGCGCACGCGGCGATCGCCTCCTCGACGGTGAGGGCCCCCTCCACGAGCGCGGTGCCCACGATGGCCCCCGCCAGGCGCCGGCCCCCGGAATCGAGCGCCGCCAGGGCCTCGAGGTCCGCGGCCGAGCGGACTCCGCCCGAGGCCACCACGGGGTGGGTGGTCGCGGCCAGCACGGCCCCCAGGCCGGCGAGGTCAGGGCCGCCGAGCATCCCGTCGCGGTCGATGGCGGTCACCACCACGGCGCCGATCTCCACGTCGGCGAGCGCCGCCAGCGCGTCGGACAGGGTCGTGCCGCTCCCCCGCTCCCAGCCGCGCACCGCCAGCTCGGCACCGGAGCCGGCGCCGCGGTGGTCGAGCCCCACCGCCACGCGCCCCGGGTGGAGCGCCGCCAACGTGCGCACCAGCTCGGGCGACTCGACCGCCGCGGTGCCCAGCACCACGCGCGCCACCCCGAGACCGAGCAGCGTGGTGGCGTCCTCGTCACTGCGGACCCCGCCACCGACCTGCACCCGCGCCCCGACCGCCCGGGTGACCGCCAGGACCGCCTCGCGGTTGACCGGCGAACCCGTGCGCGCCGCGTCGAGGTCGACGACGTGGATCCACCGGGCACCGCCCGCTTCGTACGAGCGCGCCAGCGCCACGGGGTCGCCGTAGCTGCGGACGCGGCCGAAGTCGCCCTGCACCAGACGAACGGCGCCGCCGTCGTGGAGGTCGATCGCGGGGAACAGGTCCACGACGCTGCTCACCCGCGGCGCGGTTCGACCCCGCACACCGCCACGAAGTTGGCGAGGATGGCGAGCCCGAGCCCGCCGGACTTCTCGGGGTGGAACTGCGTGCCCCACACCGGGCCGCGCTCGGCGGCGGCGACCACCACACCGCCGTAGTCGCACGTGGCGACCACGTCGTCGGTGACCTCCGGGGCGTAGGAATGGACGAAGTACACCCAGGGACGCTCGGGCAGCCCGGCCAGCAGCCCGCTGGTGGCGCCCGGGCGCGTCACGAGCTGGTTCCACTGCATCTGGGGCCGCTTGACCGGCCCCGACAGCTCGCGGACCTTGCCACCGAGCACACCCAGGCCCGGTGTCGCCGGGGACTCCTCGGACCCTTCGTAGAGCAGTTGGAACCCGACGCAGATCCCGAGGAACGGCGTACCCCGCGCGACGGCGCGCTCGACCGCCTCGACCAGTCCTGTCCTGCGCAGGGCCAGGGCGCAGCGCCCGAAGGCACCGACACCCGGCAAGACGACCCCGGCCGCCCCGGCGGCCTCGTCGGGGTCGGTGACGAGCCGGGCGTCGGCACCGAGGTGCACGAGGGCCTTCTGCGCGGAGGCGAGGTTCCCGATGCCGTAGTCGAGGACGGCGATTCCTCCGTCCATCGTCAGGCTCCGGGGGCCGTCCCGAGCGTGCCCTTGGTCGAGGGCACGCCCGCGCCTTCGAGCCGCAGCGCGTCGCGCAGGCAACGCGCCGTCCCCTTGAACGAGGCCTCCAGCACGTGGTGGGTGTTCTTCCCGGTGACCAGCCGCAGGTGCAGGGTGAAGCCGGCCGCCGTGACCAGCGCGCGCCAGAACTCCTCGGCCAGCTGCGGGTCGAAGGGAGGCGAGCCCAGGGGCGCCACGTCGGGCCCGAAGGCCACGTCGTAGGCGAGATAGGGACGCCCCGAGATGTCGAGCGCCACCTCGACGAGGGCCTCGTCGAGCGGCAGGGCGATGGAGGAGAACCGGCGGATGCCGGCCTTGTCCCCCATCGCCGACGCCAGGGCTTCGCCCAGCACGATCCCGACGTCTTCGACGGTGTGGTGCGCGTCGACGTGGAGGTCGCCCGACGCCGTGATGCGAAGGTCGAGGCCGCCGTGGCGGCCCAGCTGCGACAGCATGTGGTCGAAGAAGGGCAGGCCGGTGTCGACCTCCACCGCCCCGCTGCCGTCGAGGGCGACCTCGACGTCGATGGACGTCTCCTTCGTCCGTCGCTGGCGAGTGGCGCGGCGTGGGACGGGGCTCACCGCGCCGGCCGCTCGCTTCACGTCATCGATCATCGGTCAGTCCATCGGTCATCGGTCCCACCCGTGGTCGCCGCGACCCCGCGACGGCGCCCGTCGGAGCCGTCCGCACAGGTTAGGCGCTCCGTCAGCGCCACCTGACCAGGAGTTTTGCTTGACACATCCGGGGCACCGGCCGAGGATGGACCGGGAAGGCGACCGGTGCCCTCCGACCGAGCGGCGGTCCGGGGGCGGGGCGGTCCCAGGGGGGTTGGGAGGGTGAACCGGCATCCGGCGGGCGCGACGCGGGTGTCGTGGGCCGTCGCCCTGGTCGTGGCGTCGATCGCCGCGCTGTCGGTGCAGGCCGTCGCCGCCCACGGCGCGGACGCCTCCGACGCCGCCCGCCCGCATGCCACCGCCCGCCCGCATGCCACCGCCGCCCGCGTCTGCCGTGGCGGCGGCCGCCGCCTGACGAAGGCCCTCGGCGTGTACACGGGCGCCGCCGACCCGGCGGACGCGGCAAGCTTCGCCAGCCGTACCGGCGCCCACCTGCGCGTCGTGTCGGACTACCTCCCCGCCGGCGCCGGGTGGTCCGGCATGACGACCAACCTGAATTGGATGCTGCGGCCGTGGGCGAGGACGGGGTGCACGCTCGTCCTCGGTGTGCCGCTGATCCCGACGAATGCCGCGGGGACCCGGCTCGGGTCGCTGGCTGCCGGCGCCACCGGCGCGTACGACTCGTACTTCGTGACGCTGGCGCGGTCGCTCGTGGCCGGAGGCCAGGCCCACGCCGTGCTGCGCCTGGGGTGGGAGTTCAACGGCAACTGGTACCCGTGGCAGGTGACCAACGCCACCGACGCCGCCGACTTCGTCTCGTACTGGCGCCACATCGTCGACGCCATGCGCACGGTGCGGCGCGAGGCGTTCCGCTTCGCGTGGAACCCCAACGGCATGTCCTCGTTCGGCAGCGCCTACGGGCCCGACCAGGCCTACCCGGGCAACTCCTACGTCACCTACGTCGGCACCGACGTCTACGACCAGTGCTGGTGCTCCCCCGAGACGCCCGCCAACGCCTGGTCCCTCAACTACTACCAGGCATGGGGACTGCAGTGGCTGGCCGCGTTCGCCCGGGCCACCGGCAAGCAGATCG
This sequence comes from Acidimicrobiales bacterium, assembly GCA_035531755.1. NCBI lineage: Bacteria > Bacillati > Actinomycetota > Acidimicrobiia > Acidimicrobiales > Acidimicrobiales bacterium. Next base: position 10,439 of record DATKSK010000032.1, read on the forward strand.
TCATCCCCGAGTGGGGCGTCACCATCCGCCCCGACGGCCACGGTCTCGGGGACGACCCCTCGTTCATCACGAACCTCACCGACTGGGTGGCGGCGAACGACGTCGCCTGGACGAGCTACTTCAACTACGACGCGCCCGACGGGTCGCACGACCTGTTCGACCCGTCGTTCCCCAAGTCGCTCGCCGTGTTCGACATGATCCACTAGCACCAGCCCGGGCCGTCCGCCCCTTCACACGACACCGCCGAGCACCCGGTGCCGGGGCACGCCACCCGGGGACGGGGATCAGGGTCGGCTCAGGGCGCCAGACTGGCGCGCAACGCGGCCAGGAACCGGTCGTTCTCCTCGGGCGTGCCCACCGTGACGCGCAGGCACTCGTCGAGCCCCGGCCACGTCGAGCAGTCGCGCACCAGCACCGAGGCCCCGAGCAGGTCCCGCCACACGTCGGTGGCGGCGCGACGGATCGGGCGGAACAGCAAGAAGTTGGCGTCCGACGGCCACGACTCCACCGGCAGCTCACCCAGGGCGACGGCCATGCGCCCGCGCTCCTCGGTGATGAGCGCCACGCGCGCCTCCATGGCCGCCACGTGGCGAAGCGCCAGCCGACCGGCGGCCTGGGTCATGGCGTCGAGGTGGTACGGCAGCACGACGGCGTCGCAGGCCGCCACCACCTCGGGGTCGGCGACGAGGTAGCCCAGGCGGCACGCCGCCATCGACCATGTCTTGGAGAACGTGCGGACCACCACGAGGCGGTCGCGGTGCGCCGCCGCGCTCTGCACCAGCTCGAGTGCGCTCCAGGGGGCGAACTGCCCGTAGGCCTCGTCCACCACGACGAGCCCGGGGGCGCGCCCGAGCACGTCGGCCACCACGTCGGGCGGCTCGGCCCGCCCCGTGGGGTTGTTGGGCGAGCACAGGAAGGTGACGACCGGGCCGGCGTCCTCGAGCACCCGGGCGACCACCTCGAGGTCGAGCCGGTGGTCGGGCCCGCGCCACCCGCTCGCCACGGCCGTGGCCGTGAGCGAGGCGATGTGGCGGTGCAGGGCGTAGGTCGGCTCGAACACCGCCACGGTGCGCCCGGCCCCCCCGTAGGCGAGCAGCAGGCACTGCAGCACCTCGTTGGACCCGTTGGCGCAGAAGACCTGGGCGGCGTCGACGCCGTGGAAGTCCGCCAGGGCCCGGCGCAGCTCGGTGGCGGCGCGGTCGGGGTAGCGGTTGAAGTCGATGCGGCCGAGCTCCTGGCGCAGCTCCACCAGCCACTCCTCGGGCGGCGGCAGGGGCGACTCGTTGGCGTTCAGCCGCACCTCCACGTCGACCTGGGGCGAGTGGTAGCCGGTCAGGGCCGCCAGGTCGGGGCGCAGTGGCACGCGCTCGGACATCACGCCTCGCCGCGGATCATGACGGACTGGGCGTGCGCCGGCAGCCCCTCGGCCTCGGCGATGGCGACCACGTGTGGCGCCAGGCGGGCGAGGGCATCCGCATCCACCGACACCGCGTGGATGTGGGTGCGGAAGTCGTCGACCCGCAGCGCCGAGGCGAAGCGGGCGGTGCGCGCCGTGGGCAGGACGTGGTTCGGCCCCGCCAGGTAGTCGCCCACGCTGGCCGGCGCGTAGGGGCCCAGGAACACCGCCCCCGCGCACCGGACGAGGGGGAGCAACGCCTCGGCCCCGTCCACGAGCAGCTCCAGGTGCTCGGGCGCCACGACGTTGGCGAGGGCCACCGCCTCGGCGGGCCCGTCGACCAGGGCCACGTACCCGCCCGACCCCAGGGTGGCCTCCAGGTCGGCGCGCCGCGGCGACGCCGCCACCAACCGGTCGACCTCGGCCTCGACGGCGTCGGCGGTGGCCGGCGACCACGTCACCAGCCAGGCCAGGCCGTCGGGCCCGTGCTCGGCCTGGACCACCACGTCGATGGCGGCCCAGCGCGCCGGCGTGGTGTCGTCGGCCACCACCACCACCTCCGAGGGCCCGGCGAAGGCCGAGGGGACGCCGACGATGCCGGCCACCTGGCGCTTGGCCTCCGCCACGTAGCGGTTCCCGGGCCCCACGATCACGTCCACCGCCCCCACCGACTCGGTGCCGAAGGCCATGGCCGCCACCGCCTGTGCACCACCGATCCCGTACACCTCGTCCACGCCGGCGATGGCGGCCGCCGCCAGGGACTCGGGCGCCACGTGGCCGTCGGCGCCCGGCGGCACGCACAGGACCAGCTCGCCCACGCCCGCGACCCGGGCGGGCGCGGCGCACATGAGGACGGTCGAGGGGTAGCGCGCCCGGCCGCCGGGGGCGTAGAGGCCGGCGCGGGCCACGGGCCGCACCAGGTGGCGGACGACCACGCCGTCGTCCACGAAGTCGGCCACGGGCTCGGGCTCGTGACGGTGGTACGCCAGGATGCGCTCGTAGGCGACCTGGAGGGCCCGACGCAGGGCAGGGTCGAGCGAGGTCAGGGCTTCGTCGATCTCGGCGGCCGGCACCCGCAGCTCGTCGACGTCCACGCCGTCGAAACGCGCCGTCAGGGCCCGCACGGCGGCGTCACCGCCGGCCCGCACCTCGTCGAGCACGGCGCGGACGGCCTCGGTCGGGAACGCCGCCCCGGCCGGCGGGCGCGGGACGGCCGCCGCCAGCTCGGCGGCGGGGACACCGCGCAGGTCGAGGCGCTCCAGGGGCACGAAGGACCGATGGTACTCGGGGCGTCTCGGGCCTCCTGCCCTGGTGAGCCCGCCCCGGCCCCGGTGCCCGCCCGGCGCCGGGGCCGGGGCGCGGTCGCATCACCCGTGTCGATACGTCATCATCGGGAGCATGTCCGCCCCCCTTGCAGAGCTGTCGTCGTTGGCCACCGCGCTCGAGGAGCTGCGCCACCGCGTGGCCACCATCGCCGACCTGGCCGCCGCCGAGCACGACGACGAGACGGCGTCCGAGCTCTTCGCCGTGGAGCGGGCCCTCACCGGCGCCGGGCGTCGTCTCGGCCGCATCACCACCGCCCCGGGACGGCGCCGCTGACGCGGCGACGGCGCCCTTTCGGGCGCCGTCGCGTGAGCCGGCAGGACGGCGGGTCCCAGCCGCGCTCATCCGGAACCAGGTGGCGGGAACCGGTTCCGTGCCAATACAACACCATCGGTCACGCGACCTTCGGTCACCCCGGCAAAACTCCGGCACAACTCGGCGTGCTCGGGGACCTGCGAGGTGCGGGGACCTGCGACGTGCGGGGACCTGCGAGGTGCGGGGACCTGCGAGGTGCGGGGCAGGCCCTACGACGCGTGCAGGGGGACCAGCGACGACGGGCAGATGTCGGCCAGCAGGCACTCACCGCAGCGCGGCGTGCGCGCCCGGCACACCCGGCGGCCGTGCAGGATGAGGCGGAGGCTGAACGCGCCGCGCTCGGCCGGCGGGACCAGAGCGTCGATGTCGCGCTCGACCTTCACCGGGTCGGTCTCGGCCGTGAGCCCCAGCCGCCTGGTCAACCGCCCCACGTGGGTGTCGACGGGAAGTCCCGGCAGACCCATCGCCACGCTGCGCACCACGTTCGCCGTCTTGCGCCCGACGCCCGGCAGGCTCGTCAGGTCCTCCATGGACGACGGCACCTCGCCGCCGAAGCGCTCGGTCACGCCACGGGCCATGCCGATCAGGCTGGTGGTCTTCGACCGGAAGAATCCCGTGGACCGGATGCGCTCCTCCAGGTCATCGCTCGACGCAACCGCCAGCGCCTCGGGCGTGGGATAGGCGGCGAAGAGTCCGGGCGTGACCATGTTCACGCGCTCGTCGGTGCACTGCGCGGAGAGGATGGTGGCCACGAGGAGCTGGAAGGGCCCGTCATGGGTGAGGGCACACAGGTCCTCGGCGCCGCCGGGGTACTCCTCCGCCAGGCGGGCCACGACCAGGCGCGCCCGGCCGCGCGGGGAACGGGGTCGTGCCACGGCCTCAGGCTACCGATCCCGTCCCACCGTCAGCACCCGTCGGCGCACCGACCCGACCCGCATCACCGACCCGTGGCGGGGCGCGCCACGCCCGGCAACGGCTCCCGGAGATCGGTGCCGGGTAGCCTTCGGCCATGCACCCCGTCGAGGTCAAGCGCCGCATGGGCGAGTCCGACATCGCCGAGGTCTCCCAGCTCCTCCAGGAGGTGCTCGTGGCCGACGGGCACCGGCCGCTGGGCGAGCACAAGTGGCTCGACCTCGTCCACGGGGGCCGCAAGGGCTTCGCCGGGTTCGTCGCCCGCGAGGCCGCCGGTGGCCCGCTGGTCGGCTACGCCCAGCTGAGCCGGGGCCACGACACCTGGGGCGTCGAGGTCGTCGTCCGGCCCGACCACCGCAAGCCCGAGGCCGAGGTGGGGACGAGCCTGCTCGACGCGGCCCTGCGCGAAGTCCGCCACCAGGGCGGGGGGCACGTCCACCTGTGGGTCCCCAAGCCGACGGCGCACTCCGACGCCGTGGCGGCGTCGTGCGGCCTGACCCGCGGGCGCGATCTCTACCAGATGCGCCGGCCGCTCCCCGTCGAGGACACCCGCTCCCACGTCGCCACGCGGCCCTTCGAGCCCGGTGCCGACGAGGCGGCGTGGCTGGCGGTGAACAACCGGGCCTTCGCCTCGCACCCCGAACAGGGGGGGTGGACCCTCGACACCCTCCTCGAGCGCGAGGCCGAGGCGTGGTTCGACCCCGACGGCTTCCTCCTGCACGAGCGCGACGGGCGGTTGGCGGCGTCGTGCTGGACCAAGGTGCACCACGACACCCAGCCACCGGTCGGGGAGATCTACGTCATCTCCGTCGACCCCGACTTCCAGGGCCTGGGGCTCGGCCGGGAGCTGGTCCTCGCCGGGCTGGAGCACCTGTCGTCGCTCGGCGTCACCGTGGGGATGCTCTACGTCGACGCCGGCAACGAGCCCGCCGTGCACCTCTACCGGTCCATGGGCTTCACCGTCGACCACACCGACCGCGCCTACGTCGCCGACGTGCGCGTCGACGCCTGAGACCGCCCCACCACCGAACGGGGGCCGGTCACCGGGGCGAGCCGGCGAGCGCGGGCCGCGCCCGGCGCGGCGAGCGTCGTCGTTACTGGTGGCCCACCGCGGCGCCGACGCCGTAGGTGACGGCGGCGGCCGCGGCCGAGATCGCCAGCTGCCGCAGCGCCGAGCGCCACCAGCTGCGCCGCGTGAACACCGCCACGGCGGCGCCCACCGCCAGGGCCGCCAGCGCGCCCAGGACGATCGACGCCACCACGGCGCTGTTGCCGCGTGAGAACAGCCAGGGCAACAGCGGCACGAGCGCGCCCACGGCGAAGGTGACGAAGGACGACACCGCCGCCTGCAGCGGCCGGCCGAGCGAGCCGGGGTCGATGCCGAGCTCTTCGCGGGCGTGGGTCTCGAGGGCGAGCTCGGGGGTCCGCATCATCTCGTCGGCGAGCTTGCGGGCCACGGTGGGATCGACACCGCGCTTCTCGTAGATGTGGACGAGCTCGCGACGCTCGCCCTCGGGACGGTGGTCGATCTCGTGGCGCTCCAGGGCCAGCTCCCGTTCGAACAGCTCGCGCTGGGCCTGCATGGAGACGTACTCCCCCGACGCCATGGAGAACGCCCCGGCGATGAGCCCGGCGATCCCCGCCAGGCGGACCACCCCGGGCCCCGGGTTGGCGCCGGCGAAGCCGAGCACCAGGCAGAGGTTGGACACGAGGCCGTCGGTCATGCCGAACACCGCAGCCCGTGCCCCGCCACCCTGGACGTTGCGATGCTGGTGGTCCACGGCCGACCCGTCGACCGTGGACCGGCGGGCCGGGTGGGCGGTCGACGCCCGGCGGCCGAGCAGGCGGGTCGCCAGGCCGCTGTCCCGGAGCTCGCGGGTGGTCTTCACCTCCCCGAGACTACCGACCGAGGTGCGGCCAGGCGCGCCGGGCGACCTGCAAGAATGGCGGGATGGCCGAACCCCGTCGCTGGTTCGACACGACACAGCCCCAGACCCTGCAGGGGGCGGTGATGCTGTGCTACCTGACCGCCGCCTTCGGCCTCCTCTCCATCCTGTTCGGTTCCTTTCCCGGGCTCATCGCGCTCGGCATCGGGGCCGCCGGCTTCGGCGTGGCCAACGAGCGGCGCTGGGGCTACTGGCTGGGGATCGTGCTGGCGGGGATCAGCGCGCTGCTCTACCTCCTGTTCCTGGCGGGTGGGTTCGTCTTCGCCATCGTCATCAATCTCGTGTTCACGCTTCTCCTCATGGCGTTGTTCCTCCATCCCCAGAGCCGCGAGTACCAGCGCATCTGGTTCAAGTGATGCACCCCGGGGGCTCTCCCGGGGCCCCGCGAGCCCCACGACCGGTAGCGCCCCGCGCCTAGAGTCGGCGCCATGACGACCACGGTTTCGAGCATCCACGAGCTCCACGCCCTGTCCGGGCAGCACCTCGGGTGGTCCGACTGGCACGTCGTCGACCAGGAGCAGGTGAACCTGTTCGCCGACGCCACCGGCGACCACCAGTGGATCCACGTGGACGTCGAGCGAGCCAAAGATGGGCCTTTCGGGACTCCGATAGCCCACGGCTATCTCACCCTGGCGCTGGCTCCCACTCTCCTCCACGAGGTCCTCCACGTCTCCGGCATCTCGATGAGCATCAACTACGGGCTCAACAAGCTGAGGTTCCCCTCCCCGGTCCCCGTCGGTTCCAAGGTCCGGGCCGGCGTGACCCTGGCCGGCCTGGAGGAGGTCTCGGGGGGCGCCCAGGTGACACTGAACGTGTCGTTCGAGATCGAGGGCGGAGCCAAGCCGGCATGCGTCGCCGAAGTGCTGTTCCGGTACTACTCCTGAGCGGAGCTCCC
>DATKSK010000033.1 GCA_035531755.1 Acidimicrobiales bacterium
CGGTGCTTCCGCATCTTGCGCCTCCTTGAAGTTCACGGGATCCCCGTAGGGCTCCAGGTGGGCTTGGGAATGCGGGCGCCCGTCGTCTGAGCATTCGTCTCGCGGAGCCGGCGCCGGGAAGGGCGGGCGGCCCTGGACTGACTACAGGTCCGAACGAGGTGCGGACGGAGCAACCCGGGGCTCTGCGTTAGGCGCTTCCTCCTCGTGGACGCGACGGGTCGGTGAACGGGGGCATGGGGGCGACAGGGTGGGGGGCCGAGCGCCACAGGTGCGCGCGGCACCAAGGCGACGGGTCGGCCGGGGGGCGGTCCACTTGAGCAGGGCCTCGCGGGCCCGGGCGACAGCCTCCGCTGCTGTCGCATGGACTCTGCCTATGGCTTGAGTGGTAGCAAATGTAAGCGCTTGTGCACGCGCGCGCAAGCCGAGACCTGTGGCGGTCCCTCACGGTGAGCGCGAATCGACCCTCTGGCCAGGGAGGTTGCCCGGTGGCGCGCCCGCCGGATCAGCGCTGGCGACCTCCCCTGCGGAGCGCCTCGGGGGCCCGGATCGGGTCCGCCGAGGTCGCCGCCCCCGGCGGTAACGTCGGCGCGTGCCCGGCACCTCCACCCCCGACGGCCTGCCGACGCCGCCCGGCGCCGGCGCTCCCGCCACGGGCGCCCCGGGCCGGTGCCGGACGGACCTGTCCACCGTGTGCATGGCGTGCGGTGCGGGCATGCGCCCGGAGCACGCCCACTACCGCTGTCCGGCGTGCGGGTGGCGCGACAGCTGCTGCGACGGGCCGTACTAGCTGCTGCGACGGGCCGTACTAGCCGTCGTGCTTCGGGACGGCGACGGCGGCGGCACCTCCCCGGGGCGCCCGCCTCGACACCGGGCAGGCCGGGGTCAGTCGGTGATCGGCTCCCCGCCGCGCCCGGTCCGGCCCCGGCCGCTCCGCCCGGCGTCGTCGTCCGCGGGGTCGGCGCCCGCCCCCACCCCCGGCAGGCCGTAGAGCGCCTCGAGGGCGCCGTCGACCACGTCGTCCGCCTCGCCGCCGGCCTCACGGACGCCGACGAGTGCCGTCAGCGACGCGTAGTCCCGGGCCAGGAGGCCGGCGTCGGTGTCGGGCCCCACCCGCGTGCTCGTCCCCGGGGCCGTCAGGTCCAGGCGCAGCGTGCCGCTCTGCCCCGGCGGGAGCGCCACGTGGGGGAGCGGGGCGTTGCCGTCTCCGGTGACGTGGACGGCTGATCGGATGGTGCCGGTCCGGCCGAGGCGCCCATGGCGCAGGCCCCGCAGCTCGTGGAGGGCCACGTTGGGCACGTTGAGGTTGAGGGTGGTGCCCCCGGGGGAGGCCGCCAGGACGGGGACGAGGGCGGCCGCCATCGCGGCCGGCGTCCCCCAGGGCACGGGATCGTCCCCCCAACGGATCGACACCGCCAGGCAGCGGAGCCCGAAGTGTGCCCCCGTGAGGGCCGCGCCCACCGTGCCCGAGTGCATGGCCGACCTGCCCACGTTGATGCCGTGGTTGATCCCCGACAGCACGATGTCGGGGCGGGGCCCGAAGCCGCCCACGCAGGCCAGGATCACCGCCAGCGCCGGTGGCCCGTCGATGCCGTAGGTCGGGATGTCCCCGAGGCCCTCGATGACATGGGCCTCGTAGTCGACGCCCTCGCGTGAGTGGACGGGCCCGACGGCCGCGCCGGCCCCGCTGTAGTCGATGAGAGGGGCGACCACCACGACGTCGTGGCCGCTCGCGGCGGCGGCCAGTGCCAGCGCGGCGATCCCCGGTGCGCGCACACCGTCGTCGTTGGTGACCAGTATCCGCACGGGCCCTCCGATCAGCGGCGCAGCACCGGCGCCGGGGCGCGACGCGGCGTCTACCATACCGGTGCCCGCAGACCGCCCCCGGCGCAGCGGCCTGCCATCGAGGCCCCGACCGCGGCCCGCACGACGACCGGAGACGAGCCAGCCACGTGCCTGCCACCACGACCGACACCGTTGCTCCGTCCGGGGCGCAATACGAGATCGGCCACGGCCGGCACCACGTCGTCGTCACCGAGGTGGGCGCGACCGTGCGCTCGTACACCGTGGACGGACGGCCGGTGCTCGACGGCTTCGGCGAGGACGAGTTGTGCGACGCCGGGCGCGGGCAGGTGCTCGCTCCCTGGCCGAACCGGCTGGGCGACGGCCGCTACAGCTTCGAGGGGCGCGACGCGCAGGCGGCGCTCGACGAGCCCGGCCGGCACAACGCCATCCACGGCCTCGTGCGCTGGCTCCCGTGGCAGGTGACCTCGCGCGCCCAGAACGTCCTGGCGCTCGGCTGCGTCCTGCACCCGCAGCCGGGGTACCCGTGGCGCCTGTCGCTGGCGGTGGAGTACCGGTTGGGGCGCGACGGGCTGTCGGTCGCCTTCAGCGCGACGAACCTCGATCGTGTGGCCGCGCCGTTCGGCGTCGGCTTCCACCCGTATCTCACCCTCTCGACCGCCAGCATCGACACCGCCTCGCTGGCCGTGCCGGCCCGGCGGCGGCTCGTGACCGACGAGCGCGGCCTGCCCACCTCGGCCGGCGCCGTGGCCGGCAGCGAGCTCGACTTCACGGCGCGGCGGTGGGTGGGGACGACCCGCCTCGACACCGCCTTCACCGACCTGCAGCACGATCGGGACGGCATGGCCCGCGTGGAGCTCGACGACCCCGGCGGCCGGGGTGTGACGGTGTGGATGGACGAGCGCTTCCGCTACGTCATGGTCTACACGGGGGACACCCTCGAGCCCCCGGCCCGCCGGCGCACGTCGATCGCCGTCGAGCCCATGAGCTGTCCGCCCGACGCCCTGCGCTCGGGTGTCGACCTCGTGCGACTCGAGCCGGGGGCGTCGTGGGCCGCTCGGTGGGGGATCACGCCGCGCTGATCGACGGTCCCGGCCCCGCGTGCCTTCGGCGGCGATGACGGCGACCTGCGGGGATGAGGGCGACCTCCGTGGGCGTCCTCGACGGCATCGATCCGCCGGATCAGCGGGTGGCGGCGAATCGCTGCTCGATCTCGCCGGGCGGCACCGGTCGTCCGAAGTAGAAGCCCTGGGCGAGCTTGCACCCGATGTCCACGAGGCGGTCGCGCTGCTCCACGCGCTCGATGCCCTCCGCCACCACCGTGAGATCGAACGCTTCGGCCACCTCGATCACGGCGCCGATGACGGCGTCGTAGCGCGTGCCCAGCGCGTCGATGAACGACTTGTCGATCTTCACGACGTCGATGGGCAGCCTCGACAGCGAGTTGAGCGACGAGAAGCCCGTGCCGAAGTCGTCGATGGCGATGCGCACGCCCAGCCGGCGCAGGGCCTGCAGGCGCCGGACCGAAGCCTGCAGGTCCCGGATGAAGAAGCTCTCGGTGATCTCGAGCACCAGGCAGCTCGGCGGCAGGCCGCTCTCGTCGAGGGCCGCGGCGACCTCGGCGATCATCCGGTCGTGCTCGAGCTGGCGGTTCGAGACGTTGACGCTCACGGTGAACCCCGACGGGCTCCCGACCGTGTTGATCCACTCGGCCGCCTGGATACAGGCCCGGGCGAGCACCCACCGGCCGATCTGGAGGATCAGGCCGGACTCCTCGGCCACCGGGATGAACTCGAGCGGCGGCACCATGCCGCGTTCGGGGTGTTGCCAGCGGATCAGGGCTTCGACCCCGACCATGGCCCCCGACTCGATGGCGACCACCGGCTGGTACGCCACCGAGAGCTGGTCGCCGAGGAGGGCCTGGTGCAGTGACGACTCGATCTCGATGCGCTTGGCCGCCCGGGCCGTGAGCGACTCGTCGAACACCTCGACCCGGGCCCGCCCGCTCTGCTTGGCGTGGTACATGGCGGCGTCGGCCTGCCGCAGCACGTCGTTGGGGTCGTCACCGCGCAGCCCGAAACCGACCCCGACGCTCGCCGAGACGAAGCACTCCACGCCGTCGAGGACGAAGGGACGGTCGAAGGCGGCGAGGAGCCGCCACGCATGGGCGACTGCCCCCTTGCGATCGACGAGCCCCTCGACGAGCACGGCGAACTCGTCCCCGCCGAAGCGTGCCACCAGATCGCCGGTGCGGGCGGTGGACTCGATGCGCCGCGCCACCTCCACGACGAGCTCGTCGCCGGTCGTGTGGCCGCGGCTGTCGTTCACGTACTTGAAATGGTCGACGTCCAGGAAGCACACGGCGACGGGGGGGCCGGTGAGCTGGGCCTGCCGAAGGCTGTCGGACAGGCGCTCCACGAACAACGACCGGTTCGGCAGCCCGGTCAGGTGGTCGTGGGTCGCCTGGTGCGCCAGGCGACGTTCGAACTCCCTGCGCTCCGTGACGTTGCGCGCCGTGGCCGTGATCACCAGGCCCTCGGGCGTCTCGATCGGGCCGAGGACGAGCTCCATGGGGAACTCCGTGCCGTCCCTGCGGACCCCGACGACGTCCTCCACGTCACCGACGACGAGCGTGCGCGGGTTGCGGACGAAGTCGGCGCGGTAGTCCTGCAGGATGTGCAGGACCCGGGGGGACATGAGCTGTTCGACGGGGTGGCCCGCCAGCTCGTCGGGGTCGTAGCCGAAGATCCGGCCGACCTGGTGGTTGGCCTCCAGGATGAGCCCGTCGGTGCTCATCACGATCATGGCGTCGGGCGCCGACTCGATGAGCGACCGGAAGTGGGCGGCGTCGCGGCGCTGGTGCTCGAGCCGGCGGGCGCTGTGCAGCCCGTGCCCGGCGTGGGCCGCCAGGAGCTCGAAGGCGGCGATCTCGTGGTCCTCGACGGTCCGCTGGGTGCGCGTGCCGCCGACGAGGGCGGCTGCCAGGGCCCCGTCGACCCACACCGGGGTGGCGATCACGGTCCGGAACCCGTCTGCCCGCAGTTCGGGGTGCCCGGTCTCGCGCTCGCGGTAGTCGTCGACCACGACCGTCCGGCGTTGCTCCTGCACGAGGGCCGTCATGCCCCGGTCCGACGGGTGGACGCCGTGCACGTAGGCGTCGGGCAGCCCCCGGGCGTGCACGACCCGGAACGAACGGCCGTCCTCGATGAATTCGCAGACGTTGGCGGCCTCGAGGCCCAGCTCGGTCACGGCGTCGACCGCCCACGCCAGGATGGCGTCCTCGTCGAGCGAGTCGAGCTGCCGCCCGAGGCCGGCGACCCGGCTCCACAGGCCGGCGCGGTGCTCCTGCTCCGTGGTGGCGCGCTCGCGCAGCAAGAGCTCCCCGGTGAGTTGCACGGAGATCAGGTCGGCCGCCCCCGCCGTGGCCAGGATCATGCCCAGCCGCAGCACCAAGGTGGCCGCCCCGATGTGCCAGCCGGCCCCGGCCAGGGCGGCGACGTAGGCCACCACCGTCACGAGGGTCAAGGTGATGCGCCCCCGCCGGGGATAGGACACGTTGGCCATGAAGACGCACTGCAACAGGTAGACGAGGTAGAGGTCCGAACGACTTCCCCCACTGACGTCGATGCCCACCGACACCAGGGCGATGTCGAACAGCGACCACGCGTACAGCACCGGCAGGGCGAGGCCGCGCCGTGCGACGGCCTCCCAGGGGAGCAGGGCGACCGGGATGGTGCCCGCGATGGCGATGCCGATCGCCGTGAAGTACGGGGCGCGCGACAGCGGGTAGTGGCCCGGGAGCAGCGCGTAGAGGCACAGGACGAGGAGGACCGCCACCGTCGAGGCCACGCCCACGCGCACCGACTGCACCCGCACCTCGTCGAGCGCCCCGACCCGCCGCGGAGGCCCGACCCCCCCGGACCAGCCGTCGAGCACGGCCCGGAACCCCTCGCCGGGCCGGCGTCGGGCGCCGGCCTCGGGCCGATCGGGGCTCGCCCCTCGGGGTCGGGGGCGGGCCGGCACCGGGGGACGGCCGCGCTCCGGAAGTCCCGGCGGTGGGGCGTCGTCGGGGTGTGGCGACCGGAGCGGACCCCGTGGGGCGAGCCCCCCGCCCGGGCCCTGCGGAGGCGCGAGCATGTCCGGTTCGGCGTCCGGTCCGTCGTCGCCGGCACCCGAACGGGGCGCACCGGTCAGCGATGACGGCCGGTCGACACGGCCAGG
>DATKSK010000034.1 GCA_035531755.1 Acidimicrobiales bacterium
CAATCCGGCAAGTGCCATCTTCACCACCTCAGATGGCGGCGGCTACTGGGTGGCGTCGGCCGACGGCGCCGTGTACCCGTTCGGCGATGCCCCGAGCGACGGGAGTATGGCCGGCCAACATCTGAACGCCCCGATCATCGCTGCGACTGGGTGGTAGGGCCGTCGGCGACGAGTGACACGAAATGGTCCTCCGGCTGAGGTGCCGGCCCCAGCCGCCGGCACCTCGCGGGTGCGACCCCGCCCGCCGGATCGCCCGCCCCGAGCCCTCGGCCAGCTCCTCCGCCGTGGTCACGGGTTCGAGCGCAAAGTCCCCGGTCCGGGACGAAGCGCCGGGTGAGGGTCAGGTCATTTGCTCAAAGTCAGAGCTTAGAGTCAAACAATACCGCTGACCTGCGGCTTTGCTCCCGCCCCCAAGCCCTCCGCCCTCCGCTCTGGGGCCTCTCCCGTCTCGGGTGGGCGGTCGGTGCGCGGCGGTTCCGGTGCCGGTTTGCTGCCTCTGCCCTTCTCTCCCAACCAGTCCTCCGCACTTCTCGGTGCGGCGGTCTGGGCAGTCTCGTTGCCGAGATCGTAGAGGGTGACTGCGACATCGAGGGCGCCGTCGGCCGGCTGGTAGACGATGTCGAGCTGCAGCGCGTCGAACAGCGCCCGCAGTACGCCCTGGGGCGCCGCGTCGAGCGCAGTGGCGAGGATCGGCAGGCGGTCGAGCAACGGGGCGACGTCGGCCAACGTGGGCGCCTCTGTCGCCGAGGCCCGGGCCAGTGCCACGAGGCGCTCTCGCCGCTCGGCGATGGTGGTCTCCAGCTCGTCGACGCGCTGGGCGACCCGTCGCCGCAGTGCCGGGGTGACGTCGTCGGCTTCGAGGTTCACGAGCTGGCGGCCAATCCGGCGTTCGAGGTCGGCGATCTCGGCTTCGATCTCCCTGGCGCGCTCTTTCGCCGGGGTGGTCCGTTCAGGCTCGGCGGCGGCGTCGAGGGCGTGCCGCCAGTAGTCGGTGCGCTCGGGGCCGAACAGCGCGGTGGCGAGGAACGGGAGCAGCGCGTCGTTGAGCCGCTGCTCGTTCAGGTACACGTGGGGCGGGTGGCCGGCCGGGATGTCCTTCGAGCGCTGGTGGGAGGGCTGGCAGGAGTAGTACGTCGTGTTGCGGCGGTGGTTGCCCCACATGCGCAGCCCGCAGATCCCGCAGCGGAGCAGGCCGCGGTAGAGGTAGTTGGTCTTCGCGGTCGCTCGTGCCGTCGTGGCGGGGACTCCCTGACGGGAGCGTTCGTTGGCCCGGGCGCGTGCATGGACCGCCTCGTGCTCCTCGCGGCTGACGATGGCGGGATGTGCGGGCTCTTCGGACCAGATCCACGCCTCGGGCGGGTTGGTCCGGTTGTGGCCCTTCTTCCTCGCCCGGCGGTTCCACACCTGGTAGCCGGTGTACTTCGGGTTGCGCAGCACCTCCCAGACGCTGGAGCGGCTCCACGCACCGCGGGCCGTCGTCGGGTCGACCGGCACCGGCGGCGGGTAGCGGTCGGGGTCGGCGTTGAGGCGGTCGCGGATCTGGAGGAGCCCCATCCCGCCGCCCAGGTACCAGTCGTAGATGGCGCGCACCACCGGAGCACGCACGGGGTCGAGCTCCAAGGTGCGCTTGTTGATCCCGCGGCTCGCCTTGTGCGGGTTCGGGTGGTCGTGGGTGACGAAGCGATAGCCGTAGAGGGCTACGCCACCGGTGTGCCAGCCCTGGCGGGTCGAGGTCTCCTGACCCTGCCGGGACTTCACCATCAGCTCGTGGTGGTAGCCCCGCGCGATGCCGATGTTCACGTGGCGGAGCACGATGGTCCCGAAGGACTCCTCCAGCGGCTCGTCCGCCGCGCACAGCCGCACGCCGGCCTGGCGCAGCTCGTCTTCGACCCGGAAGGCGACCGAGGAGTTGCGGCTGAGGCGGCTGATGGATTCCACGATCACGCGGTCGAAGCGGCCCGGCCGGCGGCCCGCGTCGGCGAGCAGCTCCTTCAGCCCGCCGTCTCTCGGAATGGCGATGTCGAAGCCCGCGAGGCCGCCAGAGCCGCGGGCCGCGTAGGAGCGCGTGCCGGACTCGATGTCGTAGTAGTGGGCGACGATCCGCCCGCCGGCCTCGTCCACCTGTCGCTCGGCGTTTTGGAGCTGGCGGGGGAAGCTGAGCGTCGGGTCCTGTTCGTCTTCGGTCGAGACCCGCCCGTACCAGGCGTAGCGGGGACTTTCACCGGCGGGCGTGGTCATGGCGAGACCTCCTCGCCCTGTCCTACCTCCACGTCGCCGAGGGAAGCGAGCAGGTCCGCGAGCGCCCGGCCCTGAGCCGCGGCGAGCGCCCGGCCGGCCTCGCCACCGACGAGGCGAAGCTGTCCACGCACCGCGAGAGGGTGCTCGCCCCGGCCTGGTTCGGAGACCGGGGCGGG
Source organism: Acidimicrobiales bacterium (assembly GCA_035531755.1). Taxonomy (NCBI): domain Bacteria; kingdom Bacillati; phylum Actinomycetota; class Acidimicrobiia; order Acidimicrobiales; species Acidimicrobiales bacterium. The sequence goes on from DATKSK010000034.1 coordinate 2,415, forward strand.
ATCTGTCTGAACGGGCTGTCCGAGACGGTGTCGATGTTCAATCTCGGCGGCCCGCCCGGCGGCCGAGGAGCGGATGTTGGTCATCGGCTCGGCACCGTGGCCCGCTCGGCCAGCTCGATGAGCCGACGCCGGGGTGCCGCCTCGCCCAGCGCGAGCCACACCGCATCGGCGGGACTGCCGGTGCAGGCGGCGGCCGTCGCCACCGGCAGGGCGGTCCCTTCGAGTGCCCGGCGCAGCGCCGGCTCACGGCCTGGCTGGGCCAGCCAGAACAGCACCGGCCGGGCCGCACCCTCGGCCTCGGCGAGGTCGCGGTAGCCGTCCAGCTTGGCCGCGACCCGGGCGAGGGTGCCGGTGCCGGTGCCGGTGCCGGTGCCGGTGTCGTGCTCGACGAAGAACTCGACCCGGTCGCCTCCCTCCTCCCAGACCCCGTACGCGTCGGGGCGGGCGAAGTCCCCCCACTCCGCCGCGCACCGCCGCTCGGACCACCACGTTCCCACCGCCGCGTCGGGCCGTGAGCGTGCCGCGGCGTGGAGCGCGCAGAAGAAGCCGTTCACCCCGAGGGTGTGGGCGGTTCGCTGCCCGGCCGCGAGCGCCACCACCCGGTCGCGCAACACCGAGGCCCGCGGCGGATCCACCCCGCGTTCGGCTGCGACCAGGCCAGCGCCGAGCGGCCCCAACGTGTAGCGCCAGGACTCCGAACCCACCGGGCAGATGGAGCGGAACCGATCGAGTACCCCGAGGCGCCACAGGGCGACGAGGCGGTGCTGGGCCGAGACGAGGCTCGTGAAGCAGAGGTCGCACACCTGCTCGGTGGTGAGGATCCGGTGCTCCCACAGCACCCGGCAGATGAGGCGGTCGCGGTCGGTCAACCGGCCGAGCACGTCGAGTGCCGGCACGGCGCCCCGCCGGAGAGGGGAAGAACCAGTCATGACATGCTCCACGAGTCGGGGTCCTTCGACGCCGGGGTGGGAGCGGCCCGGTGCCGGTGGTTCTGCACCTCCGACCCCGGCGTCTCAAGGACGGCAGACGAGACGCCACCAGGCACGCCGGTCGAGACGCCGGGGGAGCCGCCGCCGTCACTTCGGCGGTGCTGGCGTCGACGCACGAGCAGCTCGTGTCGACGCTCGTCTCGGGTGCGCCCGGCGTTGGCTCGGGCCGCCGTCTGGGCTTCACCCGCCCGACCGGGGACAGCACGGACCATTGGCCGGGTCCGAAGCGTGAACGCGTGCAGGTCCTGGCCACCGACCACCAGGCGGCAGGCGACCTGGTAGGCGCCGAGGTGGCTGAGGTCGTACGCGCTCACGTAGGGCTCGGTGTGGCGGGCGAGCACCCGGGCATCTTCGGGCGAGACGTTGAAGTACACCTTGTTGCGGGCGTTCGCCGACGCGGCCTCGGCAAGGTCGCGGGGCAGCTGGCCGAGGTGCTGGTGGGCCAAGGTGAGCGACAGGTGGTAGCCGCGGGCCTCGGCCAGCACGTCGTCGAGCGCGCCGGGGAGGGCCAAGAAGTTGTGCGCCTCGTCGACATAGAGCGACGCGTCGCGCCGGACCGGCCGCCCGGCACGGGCCGTCGCCGCCTGCCACACCCGGGCGACCAGCAGCGAGCCCACCAGCCGGGCCGTGTCCTCGCCCAAGAGGCCCTTGGGAAGCCGGGCGAGGAGCACGCCGCCCTCGAGGACGTCGGCCATAGAGAAGCTGGAGGTGGCCGAGCCGAGCAGGTCCCGGGCGAAGCTCCGGGCGAGCACGGCCCGCAGCTTGTTCATGACCGGGCCGATCACCTGGGCCTGGCCGGCAGGCGACAGGGCGTCGTAGCCGTTCCAGAACCCTTTCAGCCCCGATCGCTCCGACAGCCCGGCCACGAGCGGCGCCCGGAAGCGCCGGTCGGTGAGCAGCACCGGAACGTCGGCCAGGGTCGCGCCGGGGAGCCGGCGCAGGGTGGCACACGCCGAGCGCAGCACGTCGTCGGTCCTCGGCCCCCAGTAGGCGGCGAAGATCCGGGCGAACACCGACACCACGTGGTCGACCGCCACCTCAGCCGGCTCGCCCGAAAGGACGTTCAAGGCAGGCGGCGCCTCGGTCTCCTCGGGGTCGATCAACACCAGTCGCTCAAGGGCACGCTTGGGGATCCGGGCGAGCAGGTCGACGACGAGGTCGCCCTTCGGGTCGATGACGACCACGCCACGACCGGCTGCCATGTCGGCAAGTGCCAGGTTGGCGAGAAGCGTCGACTTGCCCGATCCGGTCGCACCAATGACGTGGGTGTGGAAGCGGCCGTCTTCGACCCCGAGGGCGACGGCACGCCGGGGGCCGATCTCGGTGACCCCGAGCACCCGGAACCCGGCTCCATCACCGGCGATCTCAGAAGTACGCATCGTCGTCCTCCCATCCCGAGCTGTCCTGACGCCATGGACCCGCCAGCACGCCCGGCGGCGGGGCGACCGCGGCGGAGCGGGTACCGGCGGGGCGGACTAGGACCTGGACCAATCCCTGCTCGTCACGGTCCCAGGAGTCGAGGGCGCCGATCACGGTGCGAAGCGGGTCGACGACATGGTCGGTGCCGAGTGGGAGCCAGGCCGGCGCCGCGAGGCGCAGCTCACCGCAGGAGGTGAGCGGACCGGCGAGGTTCGGGCGGTGGGCGTCGCGGACCTGGCACTGTGCGCCCGGCCACGCCGAGGAGACGCCCCGGGCGACGGCGTGCGCCGAGATGTCCGCGGACACCCAGAGCCGCAGGCCGATGCCGTCACCGGATCCCTCCATCTCGAAGGCGACGTGGCCGACGGGGCGAAGCAGGTGGCGCTTGGCGGCCAGCACCGGGTGGAGGTTCCGCCAGAGGGCGAGCGCACCCTTTGCCTCGACGACAGCCGGCATCGCCACCTCGACGAGCTGGCCACCAGGCGGTGGCCCGAGACGGCCAAGCACTCGGACGACCACCCAGGTGGTCGCCAGCGCCAGGACGGCGATCACCACTGGCACGGCGATGGGCAGGACCTGGCTGGCGAAGTGGGCGAGATGGTGGCCGAGGTCTTTCCACCAGGCGTCGGGGTGGGCGAGGAAGTGGGCGAGCGGACCGTGGGGCAGGCTCGGGGACGGTGCGGGGGCAGCAGGTGGCAACGGGATCCTCCTGTGATCGATAGCTGTCTGTGGGAGGACCCGGCCGGAACCGAAAACCTCCATATAAGAACAGGGGGGTCTTCGCGCAAACACCGAGAAGGCGTCCGGATTCGATACAGAATAAGCTGCTACGCTGGGAGAACGAGAAGCGCCTATTTGTCGAGATCTGGGGCTGCCGACGAGTTCGAGCGGGAGGGTCGCGCCATCGAGGCGGCCCTCGCGCGGGGCCAGGCCGCCCGGCTCGCACCGCATCGGGCCGCGCTCATCGAGTCGCTGACCGCCATGCGCCGCGACGCCGAACTCGCCCTCCACCAGGCAATCTACGAGGCGAACCAGGACGGCTGCTCGTGGCGCCTCCTCGCCAAGTTCACCGACATGTCGTGGCAGACCCTGCACCGCCGCTACCGGGGGCGACCGACCCGCATGCGACCGCCGCCCGAGAAGGACACCTGGCTTCGCAGCCGGCATCGACCCAAGCGGGTCGTCACCGTGTCGGTCGGCGACGAGTGGTGACCGATCCCGCAGGTCGCCTCCCTGAGGTGCCGGTCGAGGCGGGCCGTGACCACGGCGCGAGGTCGGGGTCCCCCCGACGGCGGTGGAGTCCGGGCTCGGGGACCTGGGCGTCAGTAGCCTTGCGATCAGGAAGCACCGACCGTGTCGGCAGCCCCGAGACAAGGACACCCAGGAACAACGCGATGGCACGAACCGACAGCACACGAGCAGCGGTAGTTCTTCGTCGTGCCTGACGCCGAGGACTACCTCGGCCCCGAGGCCCAAGCGCGCGTCGACATCGACCGCCAGCTCACGGCCTGCGGGTGGTCCGTTCAACGCCACAAGCAGATGAACCTCGGCGCCGCCCCAGGCGTCGCAGTACGCGAGTTCCCCATGCTCGATGGCCACGGGGACGCCGACTACCTGCTCTTCGTCGACCGAAAGGCCGTCGGAGTCATCGAGGCGAAGAAGAGGGGCACCCCGCTCACCGGCGTCGAGTGGCAGTCGGCGAAGTACACGACGGGTCTCCCCGACACCGTCCCCGCGCTGACCAAGCCGCTCGCGTTCGCCTACGAGTCGACCGGCGTCGAGACCCGCTTCACCAACGGCTTCGACCCCGAGCCTGCCAGCCGCCAGGTCTTCACCTTCCACCGCCCCGAGACGCTCGCCGGCTGGGTTCGCGCCTGGTCAGCCTTCGGCGGCATCGAGCAGGCAACCCTGCGCCAGCGCCTGCTCCAGCTTCCCCCGCTCTCCTCGACCGGGCTCTGGCCCGCCCAGGAGACGGCGATACGCCACCTCGAGGAGTCCCTCGTTCACTTCCGTCCCCGGGCGCTCATCCAGATGGCGACGGGCTCGGGGAAGACCTTCACCGCGGCCAACGTCTGCTACCGCCTCATCAAGCACGCCGATGCGGGCCGGGTGCTGTTCCTCGTCGATCGGGCGAACCTCGGCCGCCAGACCTTGAAGGAGTTCCAGGCCTTCACCACCCCCGACGACGGCCGCAAGTTCACCGAGCTCTACAACGTCCAGCACCTGCAGGCCAACGCCATCGACAAGCCGTCGCGGGTCGTGATCTCCACCATTCAGCGCCTGTACTCGATCCTTCGCGGCGATCCCGAGATGGCCCCCGAGCTCGACGAGGCCTCGGCCTTCGAGCTGGAGCCCAAGGCCCCGGTCGAGGTGTCCTACAACCCAACGCTTCCCATCGAGGCCTTCGACGTGATCATCGTCGACGAGTGTCACCGCTCCATCTACGGCGTGTGGCGCCAGGTCCTCGACTACTTCGACGCCTTCGTCGTCGGGTTGACGGCGACGCCCGGCAAGCAGACCTTCGCCTTCTTCGACCAGAACCTCGTCATGGAGTACAACCACGACCAGGCCGTTGCCGACGGCGTCAACGTCGACTTCGACGTCTACAAGGTCGCAACCGAGATCACCGGGCGGGGGTCTGTGGTCGACGCCGGTCTCGTCACCAAGTTCCGCGACCGCCAGACCCGGGCGGTCCGCCTGGAGAAGCTCGACGACGACGTCTCCTACGACCCCGCCGCGCTCGATCGCAAGGTCGTCGCGAAGGACCAGATCCGCACCATCATCCGGACCTTTCGGGAGAAGCTGCCCGAGATGTTCCCCGGCCGAGAGCACGTGCCGAAGACCCTCATCTTCGCCAAGGACGACAGCCACGCCGACGACATCGTCCAGGTCGTGCGCGAGGAGTTCGGCAAGGGCAACGACTTCGCCGCCAAGATCACCTACCGCTCGGGCTCCCAGGGCCAGCGTCCCGAGGACCTGCTCGCCTCGTTCCGCAACAGCTACAACCCCCGCATCGCGGTCACCGTCGACATGATCGCGACGGGCACCGACGTGAAGCCCCTCGAATGCGTCTTCTTCATGCGCATGGTCCGCTCCCGCAACTTCTTCGAGCAGATGAAGGGCCGCGGCGTCCGGGTGATCAACCCGACCGACCTCCAAGGGGTCACCCCCGACGCGCGG
>DATKSK010000035.1 GCA_035531755.1 Acidimicrobiales bacterium
CGAGATGCCGAGCGCCCGGGCCACGTCACTGAGGGACGACCCCTGCTCCTTGGCCAGGTCGAACATGGCCAGACGGACCTGATGACGCACCGCCTCGAACTCCTCGATGGCTTCGGTCACCTCGCTGCGCCGCACCCGCCCGTCGAGGTTGTCCAGCGCGGTCACGAGGTTGGCACCCTCGTCGACCTTCGACGCGAGCCTGACGCTGGCCGTGTCGAAGCGCTCGAGGACGGCGCGGAGGCGTTCGACGATCCCGCTGAGCTCCCGCAGGTGATGTGACAGCTGGTCGCTCTTGACCGACATCGCGCGTGGCCCCCTTCACTCGTCGACAGGGCAAGCGGGCGTGGACCGAGGCTAGTTCTCGGCGCGCACCCGGACGTGGACGCGAAAACGCCCCCGAACGGGGGCGATCTCGCGGGTACATGCGTCGCTCGAGGTCCTTGAGCGGGGGGCCGGCCAAGGACCTCGGACCCAGCTTGGCCCAAGCATCCGGTGTTGTCAAGAGGTGTTGACAGGCGGCGTCGGGGCCGCAGGGGGCGCCGGAGGCCCGTCCCCGCCCGGTGTCGCCGGGCCCGGGTCCTCTCCTCGTCCCAGCTCGCCGGCCCGGCTGCGGATGCAGTTCGTTGTGCTCGCGCTTCGGCGCCTCGCGCAGAGGCAGCTCGAGGTCCATGTTGGCGCGGGCGTGAAGGGCGGCGAGCGTCGGTGAGCGGTCTCGTCGGGCGGCACGGCCCGGGTGACGAGACCGCGCACCGCCTGCCGACACGTCCATGTGCATCAGCGCCTCGGCTGCCACGCCGTCGTTCTCGACGATCAGCCGAGGCGGATGCGTTCGGTGCCGATGTGGTCGCGGCCGAGCGCCGTCGACTCCTCCTGGGCCAGCACGAGGATACGACGAGCCCGGTCGGTGAAGCGCTCGAACACCTCCACGGGATCCCCCCGGCGTCGTCGCCTGCCCGGGTCGGCAGCGCCCGGGACCCGGTCGTAAGCTCCGACGGTCTGCGTGGCCTCTGCACGACGGTGGAGAGGGGGAGGGCTCGGAAGGTGCGTCGGCGGTGGGTCGGGTTCGTGTCCACGCCCCTGCCCGCTTCCTGGCGCTACCTGTTCCTCGCCGGCACGTGCGTGGGCTTCCTGGCGGTCATCTTCGTGCGAGGAGGCCCCAACCCGGCGGAGACCGACGCCCACGCCGTGACGTACCCGGCGACGGCGATCTCCCACGGCGATCTTCGTCTCGCCGAGCAGCAGACCTACGTCCCCAACCCGCCGGGCTACCCGCTGCTGACAGCCCCCTTCGTGGTGGCCCTGCGGCCGTGGTTCGGATCGCCCCGGTGGTGCGACGACAAGCCGATCCCGGCACCGCTGCGCGGGTCGGGCGCGGCGTTCTACCGGACGATCCTGATGCCGTGTACCGCGCAACACCCGCGCGCCCAGGGGCCCGCGCTCCCGCACTGGTACCGCTCGCAGGCCATCTTCGTCGTCCTGGCGTGGGTGGTGCTGCTCGTGGGGGCCATCATGCTCTTGCGTTCGGCGGGAGCGGGCGGCGGTGCCGGGGAGCTCGTACTGGCCGTCGCACTTCTCGCCCTGCCCGCCACGACCGACGCCGTGGCGCAGACCTTCCACCCCCAGGACCTCGTGAGCGTCGGCTGCACGTGTGCGGCCCTCTCGCTGACGTTGCGGCGGCGCTGGGTCCCCGCCGGTGTGCTCCTCGGCGCCGCCTTCATGGGCAAGCAGTTCGCCGTGCTGGCGTTGCCGGCGCTCGTGGCCGCCGCCCCCGGATGGCGGCCACGAGCCCGGATCGTCCTGGCGGCGGCCGCCGTGGTGGCACTGGGGGTGATCCCGTTCTACCTCGCCGACCGGGTCGACACCGTGCACGCGCTGACGGCCTCGTACGTTGTCGGTGTGGGCGTGCTCAAGACGGCGACGGTGGTCGGGCTCCTCGACATCCAGGAGCAGACGAAGATCGAGCTGGCGCGCACCCTGCCGATCGTCGCCGCCGTCGTGCTCGCCGCCCTGGCGTGGTGGCGCGCCCGGGGCCGGCTGCTGGCGCCGGCGCCGCTCGTCGGGCTCGTCCTCGCCAGCCTCGCCCTTCGGCTCGTCTTCGAACTGGGGTTCTTCGACTACTACTTTCTGGCGGTGGGGGCGTTCCTCCTGGTGTTCGACCTCGTCAGGATGCGACCGCCGCTGTGGGCGATCGCCTGGATCGTGGCGACCCGTTTCGGCCTGACGGCGCTCGTTCCGTCGATCCCGATCGGGCTGACGGCCGCCCTGTTCCTGGCGGCCGCGGTCCTGCCTGTCGTGCTGGGCTCGGCGCCCGCTCTGACGGCTCGTCCGTCACGATCCGTGCTCGTGGAGTGACTCCGGGGGAGTATCGATCGTCGTTAGGGACTTTCGGCCCTTACGGCGTGTCAACCCCCGTGGCACCCTCGCAGAGACGACCACCAAGTGCAGATGCCCCCCATTTACCTTGGTCGCGTGTCTCTCGGTGAGGAGTGTGCAGCCCGACTCACCGAGGGCACGGTCGTCACCTCTCTTCTCTCCGGGTAACCCCGGCGCGCGTCACCCTTCGATGCGTGGCCGCCACATCGCTCCGGGGCGGACCGGTCCTGGAGCGGCAAGGCTCTCCGGCGGCGCCCGCCGGGGTGTTGCGGGGCCCCCGATTGCCCGCGCTGGGGGCAGTCCTACCTGTCGGCGGTGGGCCCGAAGGGCTCGCGCACGTCGCCGAAGGCGATGACCTCGCCGAAGACGGCGCCGTCCGACGCCCGCCTGATCCGGTAGCCGTCACGGTGCAGGGCGGCCACCTCGAACCCGGGGCTCCAGGTCCCGAGGTAGCGGTTGCGGACGGCGACCTTCGCACCGACCCGGTGGGCGCGTCCGCCGTCCGCGAGGGCCCGATCCGTGTGGCGTGCGTCGAAGCGCCTCGGGCTCGCGTGCGTCTTGCCGCCACGCGACACGTCCAACTGTTCCGGAATGTTCACGTCGACGATGCTCACGGGACAACCTCCTCGTGCACATGGCGCCGGCGGGCATGGCCGGCGGCTGGGGGAGACCTCGTGGCGTTTCGTCGTCGCGTCGCCGTAGGAACTTGACCCCTGTCACCGTCCGTGGCGGGACACCGTCACTGATGGCAGCGGTCAGGCACGAGCCGTCCCGGGCCCGCCCTTCGATGTCATGCGACGCAGGACGGGGCGGTGCCGGCAGCCGCGGCGGTGCGGGCCGAGCCGAGCGGGCCGGCGCATCGTTGCAGCGTGATGCGCAACGAGCCGGCGCCGTGTGCCGTCATGCTGCCGGCGAACCCGAAGCCCGAGAACTCGGTCGGCGCCCCCCCGGTCGTCCATCCCTGCAACGACAGGGCCAGCAGCACGGCCGTCTCGGCGACACCCGCGGCCATTGCAGCCGGGTACGAGTAGACGAGGTCGACGTCGTCCACCCCTCCGGCCGCGCCGCGCGCCGCGTCACGCTCCTGCAGCAACGTGAACCTGGGGGGAAGCACGAGGGACGCAGGGACGGCCGCGGGGCGCGGGACGTCGCGGACAGGCGACGCACCGGCCACGGACACGAGCACCGTGACCACGCCCACGATCACCGGAATCACCACCCGTCGCCACAGGCGTCCACGAGCGCGGGCGGCACCATCGCCGGCCCGGGCAGCGGCCCGCGCGTTGTCGTGCGGGTCGGGCGACGGCGAGATGTGCGGCTCGCCCGGCGTTCGCGGTGGAGGCGCCGGGGTGCCACCGGTGGTGCGGCAGAACTGTGTCCCCGGCGGCACTTCCCGCCCGCACACGGCGCAGAAGCCGAACCGGGCTTCGATGTCGGGCACGGGTGTGAGCAATCGCGCCGCCGCCTGCTGCTTCGCCGCTACTCGCCCCATGCGCAGTGCCCCCGTTGACGCATCAGTGTCCCGGCTGATCGTCCACGGGAGGATTCGCCGACCCGCCCGGGCGGTTGCACCTCTCGCGGCCCGGATGCTACCGGCTGGGCGTTGGGAACGGACGGAACAGAATTTCGCCGGCACGGGCCCCGGCGCCTCCGACCGCCCTTCGTGACATGACGTCGCCCTCGGCGCCCGGCGTGTCGCCGCGACAGGCCGATGGAACCCCCGAGGTCGAACGTAAGCGGGACGCCACGCCGAGGCGCCCCCGGGTTGCCGGCCGTCGCACTCGAGCGCGGCCGCCTCGGCGCCGTCCCCGTGCCCGTGGCGGCTCGCGAGGTGCGCAACGGCGTCGACGTCCGCGCGCCGCGTCCCCGCTGTGGCGCGCCCAGGGCGGACGCGGCGACCGGCCGGCGCCTGCTCCTGACCATGAGCGACTCCACCGCGGAGGTGTCGAAGGTGATGCCGGACCCTTCGAGGACCTCGGGTGTGACGAGCCCCTGGCCCGGAGCCGCCGTGCTCAGCACCCGGGTGGCGAGGTTCGCGGTGTCGCCCGTGGAGCCTCACACGGGCGCCACCTCCGTCCAGGCGCCCCCGGCCCGGGCCGAATGGCGCACGGCGTCGAGGACCGCCATCTGGGCGACGCCGTCCGCGAAGGTCGCGGGCTGGGGCCCCGCCGCCGGCCGGCCCAGGATGCGGTCGCGGAAGGCGGCCGCCAACCGGGTATAGGGGCCGTACTCGACGCCGAAGGTGATCATCTGTTCGTAGGTGGTCGTGACGGCCCCGTCGGGCAGGGGCGGGGCGGGGTCGCCGCGCAGGTCGTCGGGCACCGGGAGGCGGCGCACGCCCGAGGCGTCGGCGACCCGGACGGTGTCGCCCACGCCTTCGATCCAGGCCGAGCCGGTGGAGCCCGTGACCCTGGTCTCCACGATGATGCCCCGGTCCGAGGCCGTGCTCTGGAGCACGCCCACACACCCGGTGCGCATGCGGAAGTGGATGACGAAGCCGTCGTCGGCGGTCATGGGCCGTTCGACGACGTGGATGACCGACGCGCTCACGCCCTCGAACTCCCCGAGGGTGACGCGGATCTGGTCGATGAGCTGTGAGCCGTGGGCGCCCAGCCATCCGCCGCCGGCGTCGGCGTCGGCCCACCACTCGGGGAGCTGCGCCCCCGGGTCGGCGAGCATCGGGACGTGCATGAGCCACGTGGCGATCCGGGGCGCCCCGACGAGGCCGGCGCGCACGGCGTCGGCGAGCAGCGCCTGCCCGGCGTCGTAGCGGAACTCCGTCCCCAGCAGGTGAACGATCCCCTCCTGTTGCGCCGCCGCCAGCACGGCCCGCCCCTCGGCCGTGTTGCGGGCGAAGGGCTTCTCGCACAGCACGTGCTTCCCCGCGGCGATGGCTTCCAGGGCCAGCGGGGCGTGCGTGTGCGGGGGAGTCGCGATGGTGACAGCGTCCACGTCGACCGCCCCGAGCGCCTCGGCCAGCGTCGCGCAGGCGCGTGGCACCTCGAACAGGCGGGCGCGCTCGGCCGTCTTCGCCGGGTCGCGCCCCACCAGGGCGCGTACCTCCACCCCGGCGTGGTGCAGGGCGCGCACGTGCGAGTAGCACCCGAAGCCGGTCCCGACGACGACCGCGCCGAGCGCGCCGCCACCACCACCACCACCGACCGCGCCGCCGGTGTCGGGGCGGTCCGGGGCGCTCATGAGCGTCCCGGACCGGCGGCCCTGAGCACGGACCGGGCGGCGTCGGCGGCGGGGTGTGCAGCGGGCACGGCCCCCGACGTGTGCAGCGTGGCGTGGACCAGGTCCTCCTCGGGCTTGCCGGCGCACGGGGCGGTGTGGAGTCGGCCCGCAACGTCGGCGAACGTCCCTGTCTCGAGATCGTGGTGGAGCTCGAGGACTGATCGGTCGGGCGGCCACATGGTCACGTCTTCACGACGACGGTGTTGGTGACCTTGTCGTGAAGGGTCTGGCGGCGCTGGTCCCAGAGGGGGAACAGCATGTCCACGATCCACGGGAGGAACAGGACGACGGCGAGGAGGTACTCGAACACGACGCGGCCCAGCGCCCGCCCGTACCCGATCCCTCCACCGCCGGCGGCGTCGACCGCCCGTGCCCGCACCGCCATCATGCCCGGCGTCTGGCCGCGCCATCCGATGAACACCGTGGCGTAGATGACGACGATGAGCGCCGAGATGGCGACCCCCCGACCGGAGACGTTGAACCGCGACCCGTTGACGACCACGCTCTGGCGCACGGCGTGCAGAGGGAGGAGCACGACCGCGCCGATCACGCTGGTGATCAGCCAGTCGATCAGCCACCCGCCCACGCGCGCCCCGTAGCTGGCGAAGGGTGATACGGGGACCGTGTACCCGGGGCTCCACTGCGGCGCGCCCTGGGGTGCGCCGTAGGGCCCGCCGTACGCCGCACCGTATCCGGGTGGCGGTGGGGGGGGCGGGAAGCCGCCCGGCGGGGGCTGCGCCCAACCGCCGGCGGCGGGTGGCGGGTAGCCGGGCGCCTGCGGTGCCGGCGGCGGGTGGCCGTTCGGGTAGAGGGGAGGGGGCGGGTAGCCGGGTGGTGGGGATGGCGGGTACCCCGGCGGCGGGTAGTCCGGTGGCGCCGGGGGCGGGTAGTCCGGTGGAGACGGGGGTGCAGGCGCCGGTTCGGGGGAGGTGCCGGGCCCCTCCCCGTCGGGTCGCTCGCCGGGGATCGGGGACACAGGATCGTCGGTAGGGGGGGTGTCAGGCATCGCGCGTCATTGTGCCAGTCCCCAGGTCCGTCGCCCGGATCCGTTGCTGCCTCGAGGAAGCGCCGACGCCGGGTCGCGGTGTTGTGCGAACGCCAGGTCGCGGTGTCATGCCGACGCCAGGTCGCGGCGCCAGAATGCGATGCCGCCTGCAACGGCGGCGACGGCTCCCAACGCCGTGAGCACTGCCGAGCTGGTCCAGTCGGGGCTGGTGGCCGGCGCCGGGGCCATGTGGAACAGCAACGACGTGTCGAGGAACCAGTGATCGGCCCGCACGACCGTGCCCACGAGCTCGACGAGGAACGACCACGCGATCACCCCGTAGGTGACGATGGAAGCCGCCCGCGGTCGCACGCCGAGGACGAGCACGCCCACGCCCAGGACGAAGAGTGCGGGGGGCACCGTGTTCACGCCCGCCTCGAGGAGGCTGGTGATGCCGACGTCGGCGTGCTGGCTGAGGGCCCCCGCCCAAGCGAGGAGGGCCGTGACCATCGCACTCGCCACCACGAGGCCCACGGCCACCACGACGCGCCCGGTCAGCCACGCCACGCGCCCGACCCGACGGACGAGGAGATTGTCGAGGCGCCCGCCGGCCTCGTCGTCGCGCGCTGCGCTGACCTGCCCGCAGGCGACCACCGCCACCATGGCGGTCACGAAGAGAAAGGCGAAGCCGAGATAGGCGCCGGCGCCGGTGCCGTGGCCGCCGAGACGCGCCAGCGCGTCCGACACCGCCGTGGAGCCCGAGACCGACGACGTCGCCGATTGCGCGACGAGGCCCAGGACCAGTCCGGTCGCGCCCAGCGCCACCAGCCAGGCGATGCCCACGGGCCGGGCCAACCGGAGGGCGAGCCCGGTCGGGCCCGTCAGCAGCCTGGTGTGCGGTTCCCCGCGGTCGCGATCGGGCAGGACGCTGGCGCCGAGGTCGCGGGCTCCGGCGATCCGCGCGCTGGCGACGCAGAGCACCACCACCAGGAGGGCGATGGGAACGAAGGGCCCCGCGTGCGAGCCCGTCAACGGATGGAGCTCCTCGACCCAGCCGAGCGGGCTGACCCATGCCAACCAGTGCAGCCCCGTCCCGGCGTCGGCCACCATCCTGATCAGGTACGCCACGCCGAGGACCCCGCCGGCGAGGCCGGCGGCCTGACGACGGGTGGCGGCCACGTTGCCGGCGAGCGCCCCGAGCGCCAGGAACACGGCTGCGCTCGAGACCAGCGCGACGGAAAAGAACAGTGCGGCCTGGACCGAGATGCGGGGGTGGGCCGTGGAGGCGACCCCGACGGTGATGACGGCGGTGGTGGACCACAGCGCCCCGAGCCCGGCCCCGAGCCCGGCGAGGCCCTGGACCGCGGCCCGGCGCCTGGTGGTCTGTCCGCCCAGGAGGAGCTCCCACCGCCCGGCGTCCTCCTCGCCGCGCAGGAGCCGGGTCCCCGTGAGCAGTCCCCAGACGGCACCCACGATGCTCAGGATTCCGAGGCTCCGCCACGCCGTGAAGCCCGCCACGGTCTCGAGATGGCGGCCCGGCCCGATGATCGCCTCGATGCCGATGTTGGCGCCGAACGTGCGTGCGAACGCGGTCCGGGCCGCCACCGTCGGGTATGCCGAGGCGTACCCCTTCATCGAGGCGGCGACGTAGACACCGAACACGAGTCCCCAGATCGCCGCCGAGGTGCTCGCCCGCCGGGCCACCAGCCGTGCCACCACCGTCGAGGGAGACCTGCCCTCGGGACGCGCCCTCGGGCATGCCGTGGCGGTCACCATCGGTCAGTCCCCGTCGTCGGGCGCTCGTCGCAGCGGCCCGTCGTTGCCGTAGTGGGCCAGGAAGAGCTCCTCCAGCGACGGCTCGCGGCTGAGCAGCTCGCGGACACCCGTGTCGCCGAGTGCCGCCAGGAGGGGGTCGACGGGTCCCTGGACGTGGCATCGGAGCCGGTGCCCGTGCACCTCCACCGCCGACACTCCGAGGACCCCCGTCACGTCGGGCACCGGGCCGTCGAAGACCGCCTCCACCGAGAGCGCCGACAGATGGCGCATCTCCGCCAAGGTTCCCATCTCGACGAGCACCCCCTCCCGGAGGATGCCGATGCGGTCACAGAGGGCCTCGACCTCGCTCAGGATATGGGACGACAGGAAGACCGTCTGGCCCTGTGCCCGGGCCTCCTGGATGCATCGCCGGAAGGCCTGCTCCATGATGGGGTCGAGGCCGCTCGACGGCTCGTCGAGGACTAGCAGGTCCGGCCGGGTCATGAAGGCGGCGATCAGGATCAGCTTCTGGCGGTTGCCCTTCGAGTAGGCGCGCACCTTCTTCGACGGGTCGAAGGCGAAGCGCTCGATGAGCTCGTCGCGGTACGCGTCGTCGACCGCGCCCTGGAGACGACCGAGGAGATGCAGTGTCTCCGCACCGGTGAGCGAGGGCCACAGGTTGGTCTCCCCGGGCACGTAGGCGAGCCGGCGATGCGCCTCCACGGTCTGGCGCTGGCTGTCGAGGCCGAAGATCTCCGCGCTCCCCGACGTCGGACGGACGAGCCCCAGGAGGAGACGGATGGTGGTGGTCTTCCCCGCGCCGTTGGGGCCCAGGTAGCCCATGACCTCACCCGGCGCGATCTCGAGGTCCAGGTCCGTCAGCGCCGCGATCCGGCCGAAGTGCTTGGTCAGCCCGACAGTCCGGACGGCGGGTGTCCCCGTAGTCATGCGGCCTCCCTCTCGGTCTCGGGGCAGTCCTGAGGCTAAGAGGAGGAGTCGTGCCCGTCGAACATGGGGGGTTCTGTGCCTCGACCCGCCGGTGGCTGACCGCGTCGGGTTGTCGCTCCGGCACGGGGCAACGCGCCGGCCGAGCCGTGTTGAGCCTCGGTGCCCGCTCCGATAGACCCTGTCCATGTCGTTGCCCGCCGCCCTGGCCGTCGTCGGCGCGGGCCTGCTGGCGGGAACGATCAACACCATCGTCGGTTCCGGTTCGCTCATCACGTTCCCGACCCTGCTCGCCCTCGGGTTCACGCCTGTCGTGGCCAACGTGAGCAACACCGTGGGGCTCGTTCCCGGCTCCTTCAGTGGGGCTGTCGCCTACCGGGCCGAGCTGCGCGGCCAACGGCCCCGGCTGATCGTCCTGGGGACGGCGTCGGTCATCGGCGGCGCCACAGGAGCGCTCCTGCTCCTGAACCTGCCGGGCAGTGTGTTCCGGCACGTGGTGCCGGCGCTCATCCTGGTGGCCTGCGCCCTGGTGGCGCTCCAGCCGTGGCTGTCGGCGCGCTTGGCCCACCGGCGCGAGCGCCACGCCCACGGCGGCCCTGCGCTGTTTCTCTCGGTGTTCGCCACCGGGGTGTACGGGGGGTACTTCGGGGCCGCCCAAGGAGTGATCCTGGTGTCGCTCCTGGGCATCTTCTTCGTCGACCATCTCCAGCGGCTGAACGCCGCCAAGAACGTCCTGGCGCTGTTGGTGAACGGAATGGCCGCGGCGCTGTTCATCGCCTCGACCCACGTGTCGTGGGAGGCCGCGGGGCTCATCGCGGCGGGATCCGTCGCCGGCGGCCAGATCGGCGGTGTCGTGGGTCGCCGGCTCCCGACCCCGTTGCTGCGGGTCGTCATCATCCTCGTGGGCGTGACCGCCGCGGTGGCCCTCCTCGTCTGAGTCGCGTTCCCGGATCCCGTCGACCTGCGGTCGGGTGCAACGGCGTCCCGGGGCCCGGTCGGGGCGCCGGGGCCGGAGCGGGCCGGCCGCGACGAAACCCGCCATGATGTGCGCCGGCCGCCGACGGCTCGGACGGCCCCCGGCGATCGGCGACGCGTCGAACGTGACGCAGTGAGGAGGGCAGCGGTGCGGCTGGGCATCGTGACCCCGGTGGTCAACCTGAACCCCCGGTTCGACCCTCCGCCGTGGGAAGTGGACGGGGGGATCGACGACATCGTGGCGGTGGCCCGGGCCGCCGAACGTCTCGGGTACGACTGGGTGTCGTGCCCCGAGCACATCGCCATTCCCGAGGAGGTGGCGGGCGCCCGGGGTGCGCGGTACTGGGACCCCCTGACGACGCTGAGCTTCGTGGCCGCCACGACGAGCACCATCGGCCTGCTGTCCCACGTCCTCGTCCTCGGCTACCACCACCCCCTCGACGTGGTCAAGCGCTTCGGGACGCTCGACGTCGCCAGTGGCGGCCGGGTGATCCTCGGCGTCGGCGTCGGTTCGCTCGAGGCGGAGTTCGACCTGCTCGGCGCGCCGTTCGCCGATCGCGGTGCCCGCGCCGACGACGCCCTGCGGGCCATCCGGGCGTCGTTCGCCCGGGCGCGGCCGAGCTACTCGGGCACCCACTACCGCTACGAGGGGTTCGTCGTGGAGCCCAGCGGCGCCCAGGAGGGTGTGCGCATCTGGGTGGGTGGTCGCACGCGGCGGTCGCTGCGGCGCGCCCTCGAGCTCGGGGACGGGTGGATACCCTTCGGCCTCGGGCTCGACGACCTCGGGGCCCTGCTGTCCGCCCCCGACGTCACCGCCGCCCTCGCCGCCCGCGCCGGCCGGTTCGACATGGTGCTCGCCCCCGAGCCTCCGCTCGACCCGCTGGGCGATCCCGATGCCGCCGTCGCCGCGGTGCGCGCCTATGGCGACATCGGGGCCACCGGCCTGTCCCTTCGCTTCCGGCACCGGTCGCGCGCCCACTACGTCGAACAGCTCGAGGCCATGCGGTCCGCCGCGGCCGCCGCCTCGGACGGTCGCTGAGGACCCGCCGGGTCGGTACGCTCGGCGGCCGACGCCGGGCCCGCCGTCGACCGAGAGAGCACGGGCCCACCCGAGGAGAGCCGCACGCCGATGCCCAGCCCAGTCGACCCCGTCGCCGCGATCACCGAGCACGCCGCCGCGCTCCTCGGACTCGGGGCGGCCACGGTGGGCGAGTCCGGCGGCCTGCCCATGCGTGCCCGGGTACGCGCCGCCTGGCCCGGTGCCCGCCTGGCGGCACCGGCGTTCCCGGTCCGGTGCACGCCCGGCGACAATCTCGCCGTCCACGTGGCGGTGGCGCGTGCCCCTCGCGGCTGCGTGCTGGCCGTCGACGTGGGGGACGCCGAGGAATTCGGCTACTGGGGCGAGGTGCTGACGACCGGGGCGGAGGCCCGGGGCCTGGTCGGGCTCGTGATCGACGGCGGCGTCCGTGACACCGCGGCCTTGGCGGCCCACGGCTTCCCCGTGTTCTCCACGACGGTGGCGCTGACGGGCGCCTCCAAGGTGTCGCCGGGCGTCGTGGGCACGCCCGTCGACGTCGGGGGGGTGACGGTGGCGGCCGGGGACTGGCTGGTGGGCGACGGCGACGGTGTCGCCGTCGTGCCCGCCGCCGCCCTCCACGAGGTGTTGGCGGCGGGGCGGGCCCGCGACGAGAAGGAGCGCGCCCTGTTCGTCGCCCTGCGCGCCGGCGCCACGACGCTGGAGCTGCTCGGGCTCGACCCGTCGCCTGTGTCCGGGAGCTGAACGCCGGGTCGCCCGCGTGGCGGCGATGCGAGGGGCGTTCGCCTACGGCCCGACGAGGTTGGCCGGCATCCGGCCGGCCAACACGTCGCACACTCCCTGGCCGGCCACGCGTGCCATCTGCGTCCGGGTCGCCCGGCTGGCGCTGCCGATGTGGGGGAGCAGCACGGCGCGCGGGGCGCTCAGCAGGCGCGGGTGCACGAGCGGCTCCCGCTCGAAGACGTCGATGCCCGCGGCGAGGATGGCACCGCTGTGCAGTGCTTCGGCCAGCGCCTCCTCGTCGACGACCGGACCGCGGGCGGTGTTCACCAGCACGGCATGGGAGCGCATCAGCGACAGCTCCCGGCCACCGATGAGATGCCGAGTGGCGTCGTTCAGGGGGACATGCAGGCTCACGATGTCCGCTTCGGCCAGGAGCTGGTCGAGCACCGGGACGTACCCGGGCATCCCCGTGTCGCTGCGGCTGTGGTGGAGGACCTGCATGCCGAACCCCGAGGCGCGGCGGGCGACGGCCCGGCCGATGCGCCCGTAGCCGACGAGCCCCAGGGTCGCCCCGTGCACGTCGTGGCCCAGGTACTGGTTGATGCCCCAGCCGGGCCAGTCGCCCGCTCGGAGGTCACGCTCCGCCTCCGACGCCAGCCGACACGCCGCCAGCACGAGAAGGAACGCCAGGTCCGCGGTGGTCTCGTCGAGGACCCCGGGTGTGTTGCATACGGCCACGCCCAAGGCCCGGGCCGTCTCGACGTCGATGTTGTCGTAGCCCACGGCCACGTTGGCCACGACCCGGAGGCCCCGCGCCGCCCCGGCGCGCAGGACCTCCTCGTCGATCCGATCGGTGAGCAGGCACACCAGGGCGTCGACGGTCCCCGCCACGGCCACCAGCTCCTCGTGGGAGTAGGGCGTGTCGTCACGTCGCTGGACGACGTCGTGCCCGGCGTCCACGAGGGGGTCGAGCCCACCGTCGGGCAGGTGGCGGGTGACGAGGACTCGGGCCACGACGCGGTGACGGCGCGGTCAGGCGGCCGTCGACGACGACACCGACAGCGTCGCCATCCGGCCGGCGCGAACCGGCGTGCGGCCATCCACGGTCAGTGGTTCGTGTAGTCGATCGCGCCGGCGCCCTTGACGCCGATCGCGAAGCAGAAACAGTGGATGGGGGCGTGGTCGCTCACGGGACGCAGGCTGTGCACCTTGTCGGGTGGGATGTACACCAGGTCCCCCTGCACGATGGGGCGGTCCTCGCCGTCGATGGTCATGATGCCCCGACCGGAGGTGACGTAATAGAACTCGTGGGTCGGGTGCGAGTGCGGGTCCACGTAACCGCCGCCGGCGACCTCGAACTCGTTGGCGAGCTCGAGGAAGCCCCCGTCGGTGATCTGCTTCATCTCGCCCGCCTTGACCAACCACCACACGGGGACGGTGCCGTTGTGCTCCACCTTGGGCTCGACGTCCTCGATGCTCCGAACGTCCATGACGTCCCCTCCTCGCTCCCGGTCGACGGCTCGTAGACTGACGGCGTCGTCAGCGTAGATCAGGGGGACGCCGCATGGCCGAGGGCACGAGGCGCGTCGACGCCGAGGGCGTCACCGGGGAGACGTGGGCGCCGTTCGGCTGGATACCCCTCCCCGACACCGACCCGGACGACGGGGCCCACCGCCTGGAATTCGAGTGGGGTGATCCCCACGTCAACGTGATCAGCCACGCCCCGGACGAGGTGGTGCGGGAGGGGGACGGGCTCGTCTGTGACCGGATGTACCGCCACGACACCCACACCCAGGTGTTGATGACGCTGAACGGCCCGTCGGTGATCGCCGTGGCCCCGGCCGACACCGACCTGTCCACCCCTGCCGGCCTCGCCGCGGTGCGGGCCTTCCGGCTGGAGACCCAGGATGCGGTGGTCCTGCACCGCGGCACCTGGCACTGGGGCCCCTTCCCCCTGGGAGCCGACCCGGTCCTCCTGTTCAACGTCCAAGGGCTCGGCTACGTCCGCGACAACGCGTCGGCCGACCTCGGCGGTCTCGGCGAGAAGCTCCTCGTCGTGGCGGGGGACTGAGCCGGGCGGCCGCCGGGCGCCGCCTTCGGGGCCCGGTCCCGCCACCGGCTCCGCCCAGCGGGCGAACGCCATCACCCGCCGCAGTCGGCGACAATGACCGCGTCATGGGCCATCGGACGCGTCACCGGACTTCGCCGTCCGGCGACGCGGTCTCGGTGGGACCGTGAGGATCTCCCGGCGGCGACTGCTCGCCGCCGCCCCGCTGGCGGCGGCGGCGGTCGGGCTCGCCTCGTGCGGTGGCGCCGGGGACGACGAAGACCACCCGCTCGGGCTCCTCTCCCACGGGCCCCAGCTGTGGGACATCCCCGATGCCGCCTGGCGCCGGTCCCTGGGCAGCCATCCGCCCGGGGCGACCGGGTCGTTCTCGCCCATCGGGACGTCGGCGCGGCCCGTCAGCCGGACCAAGCGGGGGATCCCCGTCGGCGGCATCGGGACGGGGGCCTTCATGGTGAACCTGTCAGGGTCGTTCGGGCCCTGGCACCTCGACATCGGCGGTGACGACTCGGTGGGCTCCCACTGGGGTTCCCCGGTGAACAGCGGGTTCGAACAACGGTTCCTGGCCGAGGCGGCCTTCCACGTCCGCCTGTCCACGGGCCCGTCGCCCACCGTCGTGGCTCTCGCCACGGAGGACCTCCTCCCGGCCTGGCAACTGCTCGAGCCGGGCGCCGGGCTCTACGCCGCGCTCTTCCCCAAGGCCTGGTTCGTCTACGACGACCTGCCCCTCCCGGTGGCCCTCAAGCAGTTGACCCCGTTCGTGGCGCGCGACGAGCGCCGGTCGTCGTTGCCGGGGGGGCTGTTCCAATTGGCGGTCGCCAATCCGACCAACGCGCCGGTCGACGTGGCCTGCATGCTCAGCTTCCCGAACGCGCCGTACCGCATGCCCACGACCGAGTACGAGTACACGCGCAAGGGACTGCGTTCCGCAGCGGTGCGGGCACCGGGCATCGCCGGCGTCCGCCTGCAGGCCCAGCACCCCGAGAACGTGGCCGAGACGCAGCGCACCGAGTGGGTGATCGCCGCCAAGGGACCGCGAGGGTCGTCGCTCACCACGACCGAGGACTGGGCGACCGACGGCGACGGGTCGGACCTGCTGGCCGCGTTCAACGCAGGCTCGCTCCCCGACCGGCCGCTCGATCCACGAGGGTTGGGCCTCGGCGGCGCGGTCTGCGTGTCGTTCTCGTTGGCACCCGGCGAGCGCCGGGCAGCCACGTTCGCGCTGACATGGGACTTCCCCGTGGTGCAATTCCGCAACCCCATCGACGGGACCAAATGGTGGAAGCGCTATACCGAGTGGTACCGGGGGCCGTACCGGGGATGGGCGATCGCACGCGACCTCCTCGACGGCGCATCGCGGCTCGAGCGTGGCATCGACGCGTGGTGGTCCCCGGTCGCGCAGGACCCGACGTATCCCCTCTGGCTCCGCAGCGCGGCGCTCAACGAGCTCTACTACGACGTGTTCGGCGGGGTCTTCTGGGAGAACGGCTGCATCTCGAAGCCCAAACGCGCCGGGGCCCGCCCGGGCCAGCACCTCTATTTCGCCCTTGAGACCGACGTCTTCCGGGACTGCGAGTCGATGGACGTGCGCCACTACGAGACCCGTCACCTGCTCCAGCTGTTCCCGACGATCGAGCGCGACGTGCTGCTCGGGTGGGCGGACCTCGTCGCCGCCGACCCCAAGGGCCGGACGCCGCACGACGCCGGCAGCCCCGTGGACGACCCGTGGTTCGTCGTCAACCAGTACTCGGCCACGCGGCCGGGGGAGTCGCCGGTCGGCATCGACTGGCTCGACCTCCCGGCGAAGTTCGTCCAGCAGGCCCACGCCTACTGGACCTACACCGACGACGACACGTTCGCGGCGGACGTCTACCCGTCGTTGCGCCGGGCCATGGCCCACCTGATGGCGCGGGACCACGACGGCGACGGGATACCCGACGCCCTCGGCCTGTGCACGACCTACGACGCCATCGACATGGTGGGGGCGGCCATCTACGTCGCCGCCCTCACCATCGGCGCCTGTGAGGCCATGGCCGACTTCGCCCTCGTGCTGGACTCGTCTGCGGTGCAGGAGCAGTGGGCCGACGCCGCCGCCAAGGCGAGGGCGTCGGCGGAGGCCTCGCTGTGGGTCGACGCGGAGGGCTATTACAAGCTCGACACGGACGGGCCCTACAGCACCGCCTTGCTGGCGGACGCGCTGTGCGGCCAGCGCTATGCGGCGGGCGACGGCCTGGCCGACGTGCTCGACACCCAGCGCATGGCGTCGCATCTGTGGAGGGTCTACCAGCGCAACGTGCTGGGCGTCTCGAACGGGCAGTTCGGCGCCGTGAACGCCGTGGACACGTCGGGCGAGCCCGTGGCCACCGCGCAGGGAGAAGCGGTGTGGCCCGGGGGGACGTACTACACGGCCTCGCTCATGCACACCATCGGGACGGCCGCCGGCCGCGACGACCTGGTGGCGGCCGCGCTCACGACCGGATACGGCGTGTACCGCACGACGTACGCCGACGACCGGACGGCGTTCTGGTTCGACACGCCCGCGCTGTGGCTCCCCGGGGAGGCGCCCGGTGACCCGATCCGGTACCGCGGCGCCCAGTACCAGCGGAGCCGGGCCGCCTGGGAGCTGCTCGTCGCCATCAAGGACCCGTTCCCACCGGGTTGGAGCCCGTCGGCCTGACCGGCCCGGTCCACCGGCCACCGGACCGGCCCGGTCCACCGGCGACCGGACCGGCCGGGGGTGCCAGACGGACGGCACCGTGGCGGGCCATGATCGGACGATGGTGCGACACCCATCGCAGTGGGGTGCCGGGCGTCCCGCCGCCGACCTCACCGGCCGACTGCTGGTGGCGTCCACGCGGCTCGGTGACTCGAACTTCGAGGGGACGGTCACGCTCCTGCTCGACCACGGGCCCGAAGGGGCACTGGGGGTCGTCCTCAATCAACCCACGCCCGTCCCCGTCGGGGAGATCCTGGCGCCGTGGCAGGAGGAGGCCGAGCGGGTCCCCCCCGGTGTCGTCTTCCGGGGAGGGCCGGTGTCGCCCGACGCCGTGATCGGCCTGGCACGCGCCGCCGCCCCCGTCGAGGATGCCCTGGGATGGCGATCGGTCATGGCGTCGGTCGGCACCGTCGACCTGGCCGTCGGGCCCGAGGCCCAGCCCGTGGTGCTCGCCGGCGCCCGGCTCTTCTCGGGGTACGCGGGCTGGGCGCCCGACCAGCTCGAGTCCGAGCTCGGCGAGCGGGCGTGGTTCGTGCTCGAGGCGCTGGAGTCCGACGTGTTCTGCACCGACGCCGACCGGCTCTGGCACGACGTGTTGCGCCGCCAGGGCGGCGAGCTGTCGTTGCTCGCCGCCTACCCGAAGCACCCGACGCTCAACTGAGCGGGAGGGGCCCCGGCGGGCCGGCGTCAGGCCCGGTTCCAGGCCCGGTTCCAGGCCCGGTGCCAGGTGCGGTGTCAGGGGCCGGTGCAGGGGTCGGTGCCAGGGGTCGGTGTCATGGGCGGTGCCATGGGCGGTGCCATGGGCGGTGCCATGGGCGGTGCAGGGCCGGCGGTACCATGCGCCCGGTGACGACCGGCCGCGGCGCGCCTCATGCTGTGCGACGAGCCGTCCCGTCCGATGTCGACGCGTTGGTGGAGGTCCTGGCGCGCGCCTTCGACGACGACCCCGTGCCGCGATGGATGTTCCGCGGCGACCGGCGCCGCCATCGTGGCCTGCGCGCCTTCTTCAGGATCCAGATCCGCCACACCTACCTCGAGCGCGGCGAGGTGTGGACGACCGACGAGTTGGCCGGCGCGGCGATGTGGGCTCCGCCCGGCAAGGCGCGCGCCGGGTGGCGCGACGTCGCCAACCTGGTGCCCGTCCTGCCGTATCTGGTGGGACTGGGGCGCGACACCCCCGACGCCGCCCGCATGCTGGCGGCGGTGGACGCCGCCCGGCCCCGCGAGCACCACTGGTACTTGGCGACTCTCGGCACCGATCCCGATCACCAGGGGAGCGGTGTCGGTTCCGCGCTCCTGCGGGCCGTGCTCGGACGCGTGGACGCCGAGGGGTTGCCCGCGTACCTGGAATCGTCCAAGGAGAGCAACGTGCCGTTCTACGCGCGGCACGGCTTCGGGGTCACCGGCGAGATCCACACGCCTCGCGGCGGGCCGACGCTGTGGTTGATGTGGCGCCATCCCCGTCCGCCGAACGCCTGACCGGTGGCAATCAGCCGTTGGGCATTCCCACGGCGCGCAGTGACCCCTCGGCGCGCGTGCGTTGCTCGGGGTGGATGGCATGCAGCCCGGGGGGGAGGCGGTCGGGCATCGCCATCAGCTGGCGCACGGTGTCGAGCACCACGCGGGCGGGCGCGGACGGCAGACCCCGACTGCGCTGGGCGATGCCGACGCGCCGGGGCAAGAGCCCGTCCACCGCCACCAACCGGAAGCGGGGGCGCAGGTGCGGCGGGACGGCGGTGGCGGGGAGCACGGCGGGGCCGTAGCCCTCGAAGGTGAGCGAGGCCAGGAGGCGCACCCCGTCGAGCTCGGCCCGGGGCCGGAGCCGCACGCCGACCGGCTTCACCGCGGCGTCGATCTCCGACCGGAAGGGGGTGCCCGGAGCGGGCAGGAGGAGCTCGAAGCGCTCCAGGTCGGCGAGGTCGATGCGCTCGGCGCCCGACAGCGGGTCGCCGTCGACCGGGACGACCAGGACGATGTCCTCGTCGAACAGCGGTTCGAAGACCAGGTCGCGCCCGGGCACGGGGAACGTCAGCACGGCGAGGTCGAAGCGCCCGGCGGCCAGTTGGGGCTCCAGCCCGAGGGTGGTGCCGTCCGCCACCGTGAGGTGGAGGCGGGGATGGTTCTCGGCGAGCTCGGCGAGCAGCATGGGCACGAGCCAGCGGGCCGTCGTGCCGATCATGCCCATGCGCACGTTCCCGGCCACGGCCTCGCGCAGGGCGCCCACGTCGGCCCGCAGGGCGTCGAGCTCGCCCAGCACCCGGTAGGCCCGGGCCACCACGACCTCTCCCTCGGCGGTCAAGCGCCCGGCCGAGCGGTCGACGAGGGTGCTGGCCAGCTCCCGCTCGAGACGGGCCACGTGGGCCGAGATGTTCGACTGGACGGTGCCCAGGTGATCGGCTGCCGATGAGAACGAACCCTGTTCGGCCACCGCCACCAGCGCCTGGAGGTGCCTGATCTCCATCGCTATTTACGATACCACCAATCTGTAATAGCTGTTTGACTGATCGAGAGCGATCCTCCACAATGGTCCCCAGAGACCCCAGGATCCGGACACCCCCCCTCCGTTCCTGTCGAGTCGGTGCGAAGGGACCGGTCCCCCTCCGGTCCCTTCGCCGCGTCCGGGCCGGGTTCGTCCGGGTCGCCGTGCCGTCGGGGTCGCCGTGCCGTCGGGCGCCGACGGTCCGGCGGCTCGACGGGCGGGTGGCGGTATCGTCTCGGCCATGGTGACGGACCGCTCGCCGCAGACCCATCACCACAACGGCTCGGCCGACCCCGAGGACCCCTCGGTGGCCCGGGCTGCGGTGTTCGTCGACCTCGACAGGACATTGCTGCGGGGTGCGAGCGGCCTCGTCCTCAGCGCGGCGATGCACGCCGAGGGCCTCTTCGAGGGCCGCCGGTCGGTCCCCGGCGAGCGCCTCGCCTACGGCCTGTACGACCTCATGGGGGAGAGCCTGGCCTTCATGGCGATGGTGCGCGCCGCGCCCCGCTTCGTGCGTGGCTGGCCCGTCGAGTCGGTGTGCCGGGCGGGGGAGCTTGCCGCCCCGGAGCTCGCCGAGCTGGTGCAGCCGTATGCGCCCGGCGTGCTGGCCGAGCACCGCGAGGCCGGGCGCCTGCTGGTGCTCACCACGACGACTCCGGTCGACCTCATCACCCCGTTCGCCACGCTGTTCGGGTTCGACCACGTGCTCGCCACCCGGTACGCCCGCGCCGAGGGCCGCTACACCGGGGGGATCGACGGCGGTTTCGTGTGGTCGACCGGGAAGCTCGCGGCCGTGCGTCGGTGGGCCGAGCGGTCCTCGGTGGACATGGCGCAGAGCCACGCCTACTCCGACAGCGTCTTCGATCTTCCGCTCCTGAGCGCCGTGGGCAGACCCCATGCCGTCAATCCCGATCGACGCCTGCACGCCGTCGCCCTGGTGCGGCGCTGGCCGGTCGAGCGTTGGGACCGTCCTCCCGGTGTTCCCAAGGTCGGGGGCCTCGAGCCCTACGACATTCTGCGACCCTGGGTCCGCCCCGCCCTCATCCCCTACGCCCGCTTCGACATCGACGGGGTCACCCGCATCCCCACCCGCGGGCCGGTCATCCTGGCCGCCAACCACCGCAGCTACTTCGACGTCGTCGCCCTGGCGATCGTGGCCGCGCGCCTCGGCCGCCCGGTGCGCTTCCTGGCCAAGCGCGAGCTGTTCGACGCCCCGGTGGTGGGGCAGATCGCCCGGGCGCTCGGTGGCATCCCCGTGGACAGGGGGAGCCGATCCGACGCGCCGCTGCGCGAGGCCCGGCGCGCCCTGGAGGCCGGGGAGGTCGTCGTCATCCTTCCCCAGGGGACCATCCCCCGCGGCAGGAAATTCTTCGACACGGTGCTGCACGGCAAGTCGGGCACAGCGCGCCTGGCGGCGATGACCGGCGCCCCCGTGATCCCGATCGGCGTGTGGGGGACCGAAGCCGTGTGGCCCCGTTCGGCGCGCGTCCCCGACGTGGGCAACCTGCTGCATCCCCCTCCGGTGCGCGTCCGGGTGGGCAAGCCCGTCCCCCTGGGACTGTGCGATGCCGCCGCCGACACCGAGGCGATCATGTCCGCCATCGCGGCGCAGCTCCCGGCCGAGGCGCAGCGACCGCACCAGCCCACGGCCGAGGAGCTGGCCCGCACCTACCCACCCGATCACGCCGAGAAGTGACGGGGCGGCCCGTCGACGGCGTGCTGCCCCTGCGGTCCCGACTCGCCGGCCGGGCGTCGGTGGCGGTGAGCGCGGCGTCACGTCGGTTGCGTCTGGGCGGCGGGTCGGTCATCGGCGGCCGCGTGGGGCTCTTGATCGCCCCCGACCTCCTGGCCGGGCTGACCGTCGGGCGCCAGGTGGCGCTGGTCACCGGGACGAACGGCAAGACGACCACGACGCGGCTGCTGGCCGCGGCCCTGGGAGGGCCGGACGCGGTGGCCACGTCGGTGGCGGGTGCGAACCTCCCGCCGGGCCTGGCGGCCGCGCTGGCGGCGGCGCCGCTCGGGGTGCCGGCGGTGCTGGAGGTGGACGAGGGGTACCTCGGCCGGGTGGCGGCGGCCGTGCACCCCGCCGTCGTGGCCCTGCTCAACCTGTCGCGCGACCAGCTCGACCGGGTGAGCGAGGTGCGCATGGTGGCGGCACGCTGGCGCGCCGGGCTCTCCTCGGCATCCGGCACGGTCGTCGTGGCCAACGCCGACGACCCGCTCGTCGTCTGGGGCGCCCAGGGTGCGTCACGCGTGGTGTGGGTGGCGGCCGGACAGCTGTGGCATCAGGACGCCGTGGGCTGCCCGTCGTGCGAGGGCCACATCGTCTTCGGCGCCGGCGGCGACTGGTGGTGCACGTGCGGGTTCCGCCGCCCGCGTCCCGACGCCGAGCTGCGCGGGGAGACGCTCGTGGCCGGCGACGGCCGGCACCTCCCGGTCCGGCTGGCGCTCCCGGGCCGGTGCAACCGCGCCAACGCCGCCGTGGCCGCCGTGGCCGCCGGCCTGCTCGGAGTGGACGAGGCCGACGCGTTGCAGGCCATGGAGTCCGTCGGCGACGTCGAGGGTCGTTTCGCCCGCCTGGTGCATCGCGGCACGACGGTGCGGCTCCTCCTGGCCAAGAACCCCGCGGGGTGGACGGAGCTGCTCGACCTCCTGGAGGGCGGCACTGACCCGGTGGTGATCGGGATCAACGCCCGCATCGCCGACGGGCACGACCCGTCGTGGTTGTGGGACGTTCCCTTCGAACGGTTGGCCGGCCGCCTGGCGGTGGCGACCGGTGAGCGCCGGCTCGACCTGGCGGTTCGCCTCCGCCACGCCGGCGTGGCCCACGTCACGGTCGCCGACGAGCTCGCCGCCGTCACGGCGACGGGTGCGCCGGAGGTGGAGTACGTCGGCAACTACACGGCGTTCCAGTCGCTGCGTCGGCGGCTCGCCCCCACCGGGCCCCGACCTGGCGGGCCGCCGAGCGCCGGAGTGGCGCCAGGTCCGGCCGTGCCGCCGGGTGGCGCACCTGCCGGTGGCGTTCCGACCGTGTGGCCGGCCGCGACGGTGGCGGCGCCCGGCATGCCGGTGCGCGTCTCGGTCGCGACCGGTGACGAGCCGGACGCGCCGGCCGCACCCGCGGCCCGGCGCGCGCGCCCCCGAGCGGGGGGAACCTCGGCGCTCCGGGTCGTGGTGGTCCATCCCGACCTGCTCGGGACGTACGGCGACGGGGGCAACGGGCGAGTCCTCGCGGGCCGCGCCGTCTGGCGCGACATACCCGTCGAGCTCGTCCACGCCCTCTCCGACGCGCCGCTTCCCGCAAGTGCCGACGTCTACCTGCTCGGCGGGGGCGAGGACGGTCCGCAGGTGCAGTCGGCCCAGCGGCTGCGCGACGGGGCGCTCGCCACAGCGGTCGGTGCCGGCGCCGTGGTCCTGGCCGTGTGTGCCGGGTACCAGGTCGTCGGCACCGCCTTCCCGGGTGCCGACGGGCGCCCGCACCCCGGTGTCGGCCTCCTCGACGTCGTCACCGTGAAGGGCACGGGTCGTCGCGCTGTCGGCGAGCTGGCCACCGAGCCCATGCCCGGCGCAGCCGACGACGCCCCCGATCCCGTGCCTCTCGAGACGTTGACCGGCTTCGAGAACCACGGGGCGGTCACCCGCCTCGGTCCGGGCGTGCGTCCGCTGGCGCGTGTCCTCGTGGGTGTGGGCAACGGGGCGGGCGACGGGGCCGACGACACGGACAGCACCGACGGGGCGCGGGCCGGCAGGGTGATCGGCACCTACCTCCACGGTCCTGCGCTGGCGCGCAACCCCGCGCTCGCCGACCTCCTGTTGGCATGGGCCGTGGGGGAGGCCCCGGCGCCGCTCGCCGACGACGAAGAGCGGGCGCTTCGGGCCCAGCGCCTGGAGGCCGTCGGCGTGCGCGGCGGCCACCGCGCCGGCAGCGCCGGTGACGGGCTGCGCAGGATACGCGGCCTTCTGCGGACGCGACGGACGTAGGGCACCCGTCACCCGTCACCCGTCACCCGTCGTGTCGGCCTGATCGTGGCTGTGCGATGCTTCGCGCCGCCAAGGGGGATCGATGGAGAAGCTCCAGTACCTGGTGTGGCTGCCCGAGGGGACGCCGCGCCGCGCCGTGAAGCCGATGATGATCGACGAGGTCGCGCCGAGACTGCTGGCCGAGGGCCTCCACGGCCTCACCATGGACCTCGACGACGACGATGCCGACGTCGCCTCGCCGGTGCCCCCGCCCGATGGTGAGCACACGCCACAGGCACTCGTCTCGGTCTGGGTCGACTGCTACGACCGCCGGTCCCGTATCGAGAACGTTCTCGGCGACGTGTCGGTCCGCCTCGACGGCTACCAGGTGCTCGAGTCGCTCTACACGGACTACGGCGCGAGCCCGTGGGCGGCTCGGCGCCACTGGCCCGATGGGGCGCGCTCGCCCGGGATCCTCACCGTGGCGACCTTCGAGCAACTGCCGGGCACCGACTTCGAGGAGTGGCTGGCCTTCTGGCACGGCCACCAGTCGCCGATGTCGGAGGCCATCCAGCCGCGCTGTCGGTACGTGCGCAATCTCGTGGTGCGGGCCCTCGAACCGGGGAAGCCGGCGTGGCGGGGCATCGTCGAGGAGGCGTGGCCGAGCGCCGAGCACGTTACCGACCCCATGCTCTTCTATTGCGCCGACGGGGACCCGGCCGTGATGTCGGCGAACATCACGACCATGCTCGACCACGTCACCAAGCTCATGGACCTGACGACCATGCGGAGCATGACCATGAGCGAGTGGATCGTGAAGACACTTGGTGCCTGACCCGCACGGCTCGGGCTCACCGGACGGAGGTGTCGAGCACGGCGTGTCGTCCCAGGGTCACGTCGGATGATTCGTAGATCGGTCTTTGTTGCCATGTCTCGACGTCGCGGTCATCACCGAGGACCCCACCCATCGATATCGTGCCATCGGCAATCTGACCGGGTTGACGGCTGCCTTCATGCTCGGTGCACTGGTCGTGATGGGAGGTCAGAACCATCAAGCGGTGGGAACCGAGGTGCTGATTGTTTCGAGCATCGCAGGAGCGGTTCTGGTCTGCGGATACATCCAGGCCCGGAGGTTTGGCGGGAGCGGGCAGAGCCTCAGCAACTCTCGCATGATCGGCGGCAGCATCTGTCACCTGCTCGAAATGGTGGGGCGGTAGTCCTCATCGTCGGCCACATCACTGGGCTCCACGTGGTTGCTGTAGGAATCGTCGTTGACTTCTACTTCATGATGTCTGGAGCATGGCCCGTGACTGTTCGCGTCGGTTCAGATCAAACGACGCCGGTAGCCCCACATCAGTAGCGTTGACGCCTGGCACCACTCGGTACTGCCGTACAGGTTGCGCACTCCCCGTCGGCTGCCCTGATGGCCGCCAACCAGGGCGACCGCTCGGAGAACACGGATTGGAGACTTCGCGGCGAGCTCGTGAGCACGCAATTAAGGGTCCATCGCGCCCATTCGGCGTTCGGGCCCTGGGCGCGTGCGGCTCGATGATGCCGCCCAATTCTGCAGATCGCGGGTCCAAGTAGACCGCTTGGCAATGCCGGGAGGAGTTCACCCTCCAGGGCGCCCAGGCGATCGGGACCCAGTGCACCCACACTCACTGGAATTGCCCTCGACCGCGGATACTGCGCGGGTCAGCCTTGGGCCGGGTGCGAACGACAGGCACTTTGCGGATGCCACTCCTGCGGAGAACCCAGGTTCTAATTCGGTCTGTTGAACGAGTAGACGAAAGGCTTACCGCAGGCGCCATTGTCCGTGCCGATGGTGATTCCCAAGTTCTCTGGCCTGTCCGTGATCACGATACCCAACGATCCGATTGAGCCGAACTTGTGTGGAACGTTGTCGATCCGGAACTCGCGATGTACTCGTCGTAGGACAACTGACCAATTGTGCTCCACGACCTGACATGACATTGCGCTGACGTATTGGCGGCTGACTTCTCTGTACGTCGCAGTCGTGAATCCAGGCCCGTCCTCGACACTCCGGCTTTCACGGACAAACGTGACCCCCTTCGGCACCGGTACTGCGGAGGCGTCCGCGGCTAACTCGGCGAACGTCCGAGATTGAGCAAAGCTGCTGCATCCAGCCATGGCGGTCGGTACGAGGCCGCAAAGGAGCATCGGAACGATCTTCCGAGTCGTTCGAGTCACAGCGCGGCTCGGCTTCCCGCTGGGCGAGGACGGGCATGACGTTCGCAAATGCAGCCCAGACAGGGCGCTCGGAGCGACGCAGCCGTTGCCACATGCATGGCATCGACACCGGGCAGGACCACCTTGAAGGCCGGGCGCAGGGGCCCGTCGATACAGTGCGGTCCGCCTTCGCTGCCAACCGCACGCGGTGCACGCGCCGCGGGATGATTTGGCTCGTGCATTGAGCTCGTCAGGGGTGCCCCCCGCCGTTACCGCCGGGGAGCGCCTCGTTCCTCGTGACGGCGAGTTCGATGACGGACCCGGCGCCGGCGCCGTGCACTGCCACTGGCGCGAGGCCCGCCCTGGCTGCGAGCGCCGTGAGCTCGCCGAGGTCCCGCTCGCGCCCACCGAAGTAGGCGAGCATGAGCAGGCCCCGGGCGGTGTCGACGGCGTCGCCGTCAGAGGGGACCCGCTCCACGACGAGCACCCTGCCGTCCGGACGAGCGGCCTCGGCGCAACGCCGGAGGATGGCGGTGGCGGCGGCGTCGTCCCAGTTGTGGAGGACCTCGCACAGCAGGTACCCGTCGGCACCCGGGGGCAGCGGGTCGAAGAAGCTCCCGGCGACGGCGCCGGCCCGGCCGGACAGACCTGCCTCCTCCAGCACGACACCGGCGGCGCGTGCTGCCCCGGGGAGGTCGAGGACCGTGCCGTGCAGCGCGGGAAAGGCCCGCAACAGGGCGACCACGAGGGTGCCGTTCCCACCTCCGACGTCGACGATGTGGCCGAGCGTCCCCCAGTCGAGGGCGGCCACGACGGCCGGGGCGTGGGCAGCGACGTCGGCGCCCATCATGGCGTCGAAGGCCTCGGTGCGGGTCGCGTCGGCGGACAGGTCCTCCCAGAAGGTGCGCCCGAACTGCGCCGGGAACCCCGCCCGCCCCGTGCGCACGGCGTGGAGCAGCTGCACGAAGGATTGGTCGGCACGACCCAGCGGACCGTCGATGTCCAGCCTGGCCCGCACGCTGTGGGGATGGTCGGAGCGAAGCGGACCGCCCACCGTCGTCAGCGCGTAGCCGCCCGCCCCGTCGGAGCCGAGCACCCCGACGGTGACCAGGTGGCGCAGCACCCGGTCGAGGGCGTCCGCGTCGGCGTGCACGGCGTCGGCCAATGCCGGTGCGGTCCGCGCCCCGCCGGCCACCTGGTCGGCGATGCGCAGCGTGGCCGCCACCCGGAGCGCCATCGGTGTCGCCAGGTCGGCCAGGGCCAGCACCCGGGCAGGGTCGTCGGTGGGGCCGTCCTCGCGCACGGCGCCCCGGTCGAATCAGTCGTCGGCGAGCGCCCAGCGCCCGGGGTCGTCGGTGTCGCCGCCCGGTGCGGGCCCGAGCGCCCAGGCCCGGCGCCAGGGCGACGCCTCGGGCCCTCGCGGCGAGGGGGTGCGTCCTGTGCCGGCGTGGCGGCGCGCCGTCCACCAGTCCGTGCGAGCCTCGTCGGCCAGCGTGGCCATGGCGGCGTCGATGCGCGCCTCGAGGCGACGGGCGTCCTCACCCTCGGCGGCGACGATGGGCGAGCCGACGGTGATGCGGGTCGGGCTCCGGCGCAGGCGTTCGCCGCCGCGGGGCAGGATCCGGTAGGTGCCGTCGATGTGCACCGGGACGACGGGGCGCCCGGTGCGGGTGGCGAGGTAGGCGGCACCGCCGCGCATGGCCTGGAACCACCCGTCGTGGGTCCGGCCCCCCTCGGGGTAGATGACGAGGTTCCAGCCGTCGCGCAGGAGGGCGGCCGCGCTCTCGGCCGAGCGGCGGTTCACGCGGTGGCGCTCGATGGGGATGGCGGCGAGGAACAAGGCCCACAGGTGGGCCTTCCAGCGGCGGTCGAAGAAGTGGTCGGCGGCGGCCGCGACCACGGTGCGGTGGCGCACGCTCGTCGGGAGCACCGACAACAGCAGGGGTGTGTCGACGTGGCTGGCGTGGTTGGCCACGTAGATGGCGGGCGCCTCCACGTGCTCGAGGATCTCGTTGCCGCGCACCGCCGGGGAGGCCATGACGTGGGCGAGCGGGCGCGTGACGTTGTCGAGGACGACGGCCCGCAGCAGGCGGGCGGGGTAGCGCCGACTCCATTCCGTGTCGTACTCCACGCCGAGGTGGCGCTCGGGACGCGGGCGGTCGACGGTGACGGGCCACGTGGGCGCCGACCACGGGAACCCCTCGGGGCGCAACCGGCGTGCGCGCCTCATCAGGCGCTCCACCGCGCTCACCTCGTCCCCCGTCCGCCCCTGGCGGATGACGACTTCGGTCCGGGACGCGGCCGCGCCGGGCGTCGTTCCGGGTCCCGAGGGGTCAGCGCACCGGGGGTCACCGCACCGGAGGTCAGCGCACCGGAGGTCAGCGCACCGGAGGTCACCGGACGTCGGCCATGAGTAGCGGGGGCGAATGCAGGTGCGTGATGGTCGGGTCCGGCCCCACCACGTCACTCGCCATCTCGAGCGCGTCGGCCATCGACGACGCCGGCTTGAACCCGAGACGGCGCACGGCGGCCCGGTCGCCGCCGACGATGATCACGGCCCCGACGTGCTCGAGGGCATGCGCGCACCAGTACCACATGTAGAAGGGGTGTACCCCGTGGTACGCGTTGCCGGTGCGGTAGAGGTGCACGTACCAGGGGTCGGTGGCGAAGGACTCCTCGTACTTGCCGATCTCGTTCGGGTCGGTGGTCTCGGCCAGGACCTGCTCGAAGAAGTCGATGTAGCTCGGGTGGTGTCCCGGGTGGAAGGCCCACGGCGTGGGGTGGCTCATGATGACCACGCCGCCCTCGCGCACGATGGGGCGGCCCCGGTACATGTTGAAGAAGTACCCGAGGCCGAGGCACGCCACCAAGATGGGGTTCATGATCGAGTTGACGTTGTACGGGCAGATGTAGGGCAGGCCCATGGTCAGCACGTCACTCTGCCCGTCGACCTCGAGCAACTGCTGTGCGTAGACGTTCTCCGTGGTGCGGGCGTGCACCGCCTCCACCTCACCGGCCTGCACCGAGGTCATGCGGTGCGGGGCCTTGATGGAGTGGAAGATCGTGCGCGCCACCCGTGGGGGGGTCGCCGCCAGGACCTTCGACGACGCCAGGAAGGCGGCCCGGTCCCGGGCCCCCCACTCCCACTCGCGCCGCTGGAGGAAGCGGAACTGCTCGGGGAAGGTGTCGGTGTTGAGCGTCGTCTCGATCTGGAACACCTTGACGCCCGACGCCGCGATGAGCCGACCCATGCGCCAGTTCGACGAGTGCAGCTCGGAGCGGTGCTGGTCCATGAACGACCGGCTGTGCGCCATGGTCCGGGCATTGTGGTGGTGGCGGAGGCTCTTGTAGCTGGCGAGCCCCGTGGCCACCGACTTGTGGCCGCCGTCCATGGCCACCAGGTTGATGTTCACGTACACGAGGAGATCGGACTCCGCGGCGCGCTTGTTGATCTCGACGTCCTCGCCCTGCTCGGTGAGCCCGAGGTGGACGAGCTGGTCGGGGTCCTCGGCGTCGTGCTGCCACAGCAGGCCGTGCGGCGCGAAGGCGTCGTAGACGCGGTCGCCCAGCGCGTGGCGGAGTTCGGCGTCTGTCATGCGCCGGTGCAGCGCCAGGGCGGCGATGAGCACGACGTCGTCCACCCCCGCCTCGGCGGCCACGTCGAGCACCTGCTCGATGACGAGCTGGCGCACATCGGGGCGGCGCATGGGCGGGAGGGGCAGCGACACGTCGTCGAAGGCGATGGTGAGCCGCATGCCGGGGCGCAGCTGCGAGGCCAGCGGTTCGGCGTCACCGAGCGGGTTCGCCAGCGCCTGGCGGATGGCGCCCACGGGGTCGGCCAGCGCGTCGAACGGCTCGGGGGCGTACAGCACGCGGCTCCCGGTCGGCAGCCGCTCCAGGCGATAGCCCTCGCCGTGCCAGAAGAGCGTCGGTGGGGTGGAGCGGTCCACCTCGAGGACGAAGCCGGGCCTCGGGCTCATGGGACGCGTCCTTTCGTGGCCGTCGGGCCTGTCGTGGCGGGGCCACGGGCCCCGTGGCGGGCGCCGGCGCGCAGGTCGAAGACCACCTTGACCGCTCCCCGGCGCCCGGCGGCGCCGGCGTGGGCGAGGGCTTCCTCGAAGTGCTCCAGCGGGTAGTGCGCCGAGACCAGCCGACCGAGGCCGGCCGCGGCCACAACGTCCATGGCGATGTCGAAGGTCCGCCGCAGGGTCCCGCCCACGTCCTCGACGCCGTAGGCGTAGGCGCCGGTGACCGCCACCTCGCGGTGCCACAGCGAGGCCAGGTCCACGCTCACGCGCCCGGGCATGCCCACCAGCACGACCCGCCCCCGGGGCCGCACCATGGTGAGCGCCTGGGCCAAGGACTCGTCGCTGCCAACGCAGTCCACCACCACGTCGGCCCCCCCGGTGAGGGTCCCCGACACCGACAACGAACGCGAGCGTCGCCGCACGGCACGCGCCAGCTGTCCGGGCTCGACCACCACGTCCGCCCCGAGCTCCTCGGCCAGGCGACGCTGGTGGGCGTAGCGGGCGCCGACGAGCAGGGTGTCGGGCGCGGCGAGGCGCCGCAGGGCCGCCACCGTGCACAGGCCCAGCGTCCCGGCCCCGAGCACCGCCACGGTGTCCCCGGCCTCGACCTCGGCGTCGACGGCGGCGTGCACGGCGCAGGCGGTGGGCTCCACCATCACGGCGTCCTCGTCCGACATGGCGTCGGGCACCCGGTGCAGCTGCGCCTCGTGGGCCACGAGCCCACCGGCTGACCAACCCCCGCCGGTGTCGCTGCAGAAGCCGATCTGCAGGCCGGGCGACAGATGGCCGAACGCCACGCGCTCGCACCCGCCGGTGCGGCCCGCGGCGCACGCCGCACAGAGCGGCTGGATGCCGCGGGCCACGCAGCCCAGCACGGGCTCGATGACGACGCGCGTCCCGACGCCACCGACCGGAGTGCCGCCGACCGCAGTGCCGCCGACCGGAGTGCCGCCGACCGGAGTGCCGCCGACCGGATTGGCGTCGCCGGGGACGCCGGTTCCGGGGACGCCGGTTCCGGGGATGCCGTCCTCGAGGATGCCGACCACCTCGTGGCCGGGGACGAAGGGGAAGCTCACCACGTCCTCGAAGTAGCGCGAGCTGCGGCCGTCGATGGTGGAGAGGTCCGACCCGCAGATCCCCGCCAGCAGCGGCTGCACCCGGTGCCATCCGGGACCGGGGAGGTCGGGGGGCGTGACGTCGGTGAGCCGCAGGGGGCCGACGGCCGCGCCACGGCCCGAGCCGCCGATGGCCGAGGCCAGCCGGGAGGCGGCGAAGCGCGGCAGGTTGCGTTCGAACAGCAGGCCCTTCATGGCGTGCCCGTCATCGCATGCCCTCGACCCGGGCCCACCAACGCGACGCGTCGAGGTCGACGGGACCGTAGGGGAGGGGTGGGCGGGCGCCGCCCCCGGCCTTGTCCCACTGCTCGACGTGCCAGCCCCGGCGCCGCGCGATCGTCGCCAGCCGGGCCTCGGGGTTGACCGCCACCGGGAACCCGACGCACTCGAGCAGGGGCAGGTCTGACGCCGAGTCGGCGTAGGCGACGGACTCGCCCAGGTCGAGGCCTTCGGCGGCGGCGTACTCGGCCAGCACCAGCGCCCGGGCCTCGCCCGTGGGCGGGAGCCGGTCGAGGCGGCCCGTCAGGCGGCCGTCGGCGTCCTCGCCCAGCCGGGCGCACACCACCTCGTCGAAGAGCGTCCGCAACGGCTCCACCACGAAGTCGAGCGCACCGGTGATGAGCACCGTGCGGTGCCCGAGCGCCCGGTGCGCCCGCACCCGGGCGATGCCGGCGGGGAACGACTTGCGTAGCAGCAGGTGGTGGAACATCTCGGCGGCGTCCCGGCGCAGCAGCTCGGCGGGGGCGCCGTCGTAGCGCCGGTAGAAGTTGCGCAGGAAGTCGCCGCGGTCGCGCCGGTCGAGGGCGAGCAGCTGCGGGGCCTCGCGCAGGATCCGGGCCGTGAGCCGGACGCGCTCGCCGACCGGCAGGTGTCGCCCCGCCAGCCAGGCGTAGGACTCCACCACGTTGGAGGCCACGAGTGTGTTCTCGAGGTCGAAGGCGGCCAGGTGGCGCTCGGGGGACAGGATGGCGGTGCGCGCCCGGTCGGAGCGGCTGGCCATGGTCGAGCGGCGCGGCGACGACCGCACCCGGGCGTGCTCCACCACCGACGGGAGGTGCACGTCGTGCACGTAGCTCGGCCACGAGATCACCGCGGGGTCGAAACAGAAGGTGTCGCGATCGGTGGGCGAGAGCCGCTCCCACAGCGCCACCAGGCGGGTCACGTCGAAGTGCGCCTCGGTCTCGGTGTAGGCGCCGTAGAGCTCGGTGTAGCCGAGCGCGCGCTCGGCCTGGGCCCGCCGCTCCTCCACACGCGCCGCGAACTCGGCCCGCTCGCCGCGCACGGGCAGCGCGCCGAGCACGCGCTCGGCCGTCGACAGTGCCTTGGTGGCCCGTTGGAGCTGGCGCTGGACGCGGCCGCGCCCGGGGAAGGACCACTCGGGCACCATGATCGGCTGCCCGTCGGCGTCGTACAGCGGGTGCTCCGAGAACCACGAGCGCACCAGGTCGACGAGCTGCCCGTAGCGCAGGGGGTTCCGGACGCTGGAGGCCACGTGGTACACCGACGGGCCCCCGGGGTCGGGCCCGGCCGCCGCCACCGTGATGATGGCGGCCACCACCATGTCGACGGGGATGACGTCCACGACGCCCTCGGGGACGCCGGGGAACTCGCGCAACAGGCCCCGTCCGTAGGAGACGATGATGGGCTCGGCCATGCGGAAGCCCCGGATCCACCCGGGGCGGGGCTCGGCCAGCGACGACTCGATGATCGACGGCCGCACGATGGTCGTGGGCACCCCGGCATGGGAGCTCACGAGGGCGCGCTCGCCCAGTGCCTTGGTGAAGGCGTAGGCGTCGGGCCACCCGAGCGCCTGGGCGCGGGCCCGGCCGGTGTCGACGAGCTGCGTGCGAACCCACTCGTCGCGCACCTTCTCGGCTCGCTCGGCGAGGAGGTGCGTGCCGGCTGCGCCCAGCTCGGCGCGCGCCCGCTTGGTGAACTGTCGGAGGCGCTCGGGCGATCGGGACGCCGCCTCCAGATCGGCGCGCAGTCGCCGGGCGGCGGCCACCTCGGCGTCGATGTCGACCTCGGTGGTGACGGTGGTGTGCGTGCGGGCCCTGGCGCCCGAGGCCATCGCCACGGTGGCGAGCGTCTCGGTGGCGTCCCCTTGGTGGGTGCCGGCGACGTACGCCGTCGAGACCGACACGAGGTGCGTGGCGCGACGGTCGGGGAAGTCCGTGGCACGATCCGCGGCCACCGACTCGATGGCGGCCGCGACCCGCGACGGGCCCAGCAGGTTCACCTCGACGGCGGTGTCGAGGGGCGCGTCGAACGCCACCGTGGCGGCCGAGTGCACGACCACGTCGCACGAGGCGAGCACCCGCCTGCCCTCGTCGTCGAGCCCCAGGCCGTCGCGGCCCACGTCCCCGGCGACGGCGGAGAGCCGACCGGCGAGGTGCGCCTCGAAGCCCGCCCCCAACTCGGTGCGCAGGCGGTCGAAGCAGTCGTTGCGGACGATCTCGCGCGCCAGGCGGGCGGCGGCGTCGGAGCGCCTGGTGGGCCGGACGAGCACCACGACCTCGCAACCGGGGACGGTGCGCACCAGTCGCTCCACGAGGGCCGTCCCGAGGAAGCCCGTTGCCCCCGTCACGAAGATGCGGGCGCCGTCGAGGGCGCTGAGGATGTCGAGGGCGTCGAGGACGGTCGCGGTGGCGTGCGCGTCGACGGTGGCGTGCGCGCCGAGGGCAGAGGCGGCGGTGGCGGGGCTGGCCCCCGACGGGGGATCGTCCGGCCCGGGTGTCCCGGACCGTGCTGAGGGGGTCGTCACCTCGGCCACCGTCTCTGTCTACCATATGGTAGGTGAGCGCATCGGACGCCGGCCGGCGAGTGGGTGCGGAGCGCCCCGAGGGAGGTACGGCCGAGCGCATCCTCGATGCCGCCCTGGTGTCGTTCGGCTCGCGTGGCTACGAAGCGACGTCCCTCGACGCCCTCGCCGAGTCGTTGGGCGTGCGCAAGCAGTCGATCCTCTACTGGTTCCCCTCGAAGGACGCGCTGCTGGAGGCGCTCATCGACCGTTCCGCCGGGGAGCTGGCGGCGGCCCTCGAGGCATCCCTGGCGAGCGCCGGCTCCGGTTGGGCGCGCGTGGAGGCGGTCGTGCGGTCGGTCTTCCGGCTGGCGGCGCGCCGCCCCGAGCTCCTTGGCCTGCTGCGCGAGGTCGGACGCCTGGGCCCGCCGTCGGCCACCCGCCTGATGCTCGTGCTGGAGCCCCTCGTGCAGCGGGCGTCGGCCTTCCTCGAGGAAGAGATGGATGCCGGGCACATGCGTCGCCACGAGCCCCGCCTGCTGCTGCTGGCCATCTACTCCACCGTGGTCGGGATGATCACCGAGGTCGAGGTGCTCCGGGCGCTCGGCGAGGAGCCGACGGCGCGGTCGCTGGTGCGGCGCCGGCAGGAGATCCTGCGGCTCCTGCGCTCGGCGCTGCTCGTCGACAGCGGGGACGGCGCCGGGGGCGGCCCGGGTCCGGGCGGAACGAGAAGCGCGGGCGGCGCGCCAGGCGTGGGCGGCGCGGCGCGGGGGTGACGGGCCCGCGGCGCGCTCAGGAAGGCGGTGCCGGAGGGCGGGGCCGGGTCGGCTTGGGCGGCGTGTAGCGCTTCGACGGCGTCGGCCCCGTCGGTTCGGGCGGTCGCCGGCCGCGCTGGCGCGCCGCCTGGGCGCGGTCGCGGCCCGCGGACGCTCCGGCGCGCGCCGCTCCCCGGGGGTTGGCCGGGACGCGTCCGCCCCGAGCGGGACGGCCGGGCGCGCCACCTCTGGCGTTCAGGGCCTTCTGGTACTTGAAGACGCGCCAGATGAGGTAGCCGCCGAGGGCCCAGAAG
Source organism: Acidimicrobiales bacterium (assembly GCA_035531755.1). Classification (NCBI taxonomy): domain Bacteria; kingdom Bacillati; phylum Actinomycetota; class Acidimicrobiia; order Acidimicrobiales; species Acidimicrobiales bacterium. The sequence goes on from DATKSK010000035.1 coordinate 34,392, forward strand.
GGCAGGGCGAAGAGCGGGGAGCCCATCGACGTGCCCAGGAAGAGCAGCGAGAAGCCGACCAGGGACCGCCGTCGGGACATGGCCGCGGCGACGACGATCCCCGACAGGAGGATGCGCGCCCCGCCCTCGAGCAGGATGAGCGAGGACGTCTGGTGGTTCTTGGTGCCGACCGCCGGGTTCACGTGGAAGGTGACGACGGTCAGCAGGACGCCGACGGCGACACCCAAGACCGCCGAGAACAGCGCCATGAGGCGCTCACGGTCGTCGATCTTCTTGATCAGGAGGACGATCTCCTCCTTGCTCATGGCGGCGAGCGCCTCGTCGGGGCGCTGGGCCGGGCGGGCGGCTCCGGCCTGCGGCTTGAGGAACGCGTCGCGCAGCCGCGCACCCCGGGGTGCGGGGGCGCCGAGGGCTTCGTCGTCGTGCGCGTCGGTGTCGGCGTCGATGACGGCGTCCGGGACGACGACGACGTCGTCAGCGGCGGAGCTCGTGCCCTTGCGACCGGAGCCCGCCGCCTTGTCGCGACCCGCACCCGAGGCGCCCGGGGCACGCGACGTGCCCGGTCCGGACGCGCCCTTTCGGGTGGCGGGGGCGTCGGGGGCGGGCGTCTCGGGGGTCGGCGCGGGGGCGCGTTGCAGGTTCGGCAGCGCGGTGAGCAGACGCTGGCCGAGCGTCAGCTTCGGTGGGGCGCCGGTGGCGCCGGAATCGTCGTCGGTCACCGGTTCTCCCTCACAGCACCGTCCAGGCTAGCGAAGGCCGGGAACGGGTCTCCCCGTGCCACGTCGGCTCGGCTCAGGCGCCGCTGTCGGTGTGGTCGTCCGGGCTGCCGAAGAGCACGAGACGGGTCCCGAGGTTGTCCTCCGGCTCGATCACATCGCAGGGGCCGTCTGCCGGCAGTACCCCCGGCACCGGGCCGGCTGTCACGGTGCCGGTCCCGCCCGCGCCACGGTGGGCAGTGTCCGAGCCGTCATCTTGACGGGGCACGCCGTCACCCCGGCGAGGTGGCTGCTCTACGGCCGGCTCGAAGGCCGCCTCGAAGGCCAGATGGTGGAGGCGGCCCGGTAGGGTCCCGAGCCAGGCCCGGAGCGGGGTGTCGCCGGATTCGGAGGGCGGCGCGACCCGGATCGGAGCGACGAGACGCAGCACCGGTGGCGTGGGCCACTCGAGGTCTGCGAACTCCCAGGTGCCGTCGGGGGCGGTCCCTCGGGCACGGACCCGGCCGTCCAGGAGGCCCTCGAAGAGGGCCAGGCCCGACTGCAGGTCGGCGACGGCGTGGGTCGCCCGGACCAGGGACGCCGGAGGCTGACGGCGCTCCGTGGGGAACCCCTCGGGCGCCGGGGACTCCCACGCGTAGGCGGCCTGTGCCAGCTGGACGACGATGCCCGTGGCCTGCTTGGGATGGAGGAACGCCTCCATCCAGTCGGGGTTGGTCAGGTCCACGTTCACCGGGGAGAAGCCGGCGTCCTCCGCCTGACCGAGCGCGCCGGCCAGGTCGGGGACCTTGAAGGTCATGTGGTGGGGGCCGGGCCCGTGGCGATCGAGGAACCGGCGCAGGAACGGGTTGTCCTCGGCCTGCCACGGCTGGAGCACCTCGACCCGCCCGCCGTTGGCGTAGCGGAGCTGGGCCGGGCCGAATCCCACGTTGAGGCCACCCGAAGTCCACGTCCCGCCGAGGTCGACGGCGTAGCGGGGCCACGCGTCGGGCCAGCGTTCGACGGCCACGGCCACGTGGTCGAGCGTCGCGCCGGCGATGGTGGTGGGCACGGGCCCAGGTTGCCGTGTGCCGAGCCGGCCTGTCCATCTCGCGCACGAGCGCCGCCGGGCGCGTCGTGCTACGCGTGGGTCATGGACTTTCGACGCGAGACCCTCACCGGCCTGGCCGCGCAGGTGCGGTCGGGAACGCTCGCCGCACGCGAGCTCGTCGTGCACGCGCTCGAACGGATCGAGGCGCTCAACCCGCGGATCAACGCCTTCGTGGCGGTGGACGCGGACGACGCGTTGGTTGCCGCCGCCCGCATCGACGACGCGGTGGCGGCCGGCCTGGACCCCGGCCCGCTGGCCGGCATCCCGATCGGGGTGAAGGACCTGGAGGACGCCGCGGGCTTCGTCACGTCGTACGGCTCCGCCGCCTTCGCCGGCGGGGCGGCCGCCACCGCCGACTCGCCACTGGTGGCGCGCCTGTGCGCGGCCGGGTGCGTCGTGGTCGGCAAGACCAACACCCCCGAGCTCGGGTGGAAGGCCGACACCGACAACGCCACCTTCGGCGCGACCTGCAACCCGTGGGACCTGGCGCACAGCCCCGGTGGCTCCTCGGGAGGCTCCGCGGCCGCCATCGCGTCGGGGATGGTCCCGCTCGCCACCGGGTCCGACGGCGGCGGGTCGATCCGCATCCCCTCGTCGTGCTGCGGGATGAGCGGGGTCAAGCCCTCGCTCGGCCGTGTGCCGTCGGGAGGGCCGCACGGGTCGGACTGGCACGACCTGTCCACCAAGGGCCCGATGGCGCGGCGCGTCGCCGACGTGGTGGCCGCGCTCGAGGTCGCCGTGGGACCGGACCCGACCGACATCCGCTCGTTGCCGCGGCCGGAGGCGTCGTGGACCGCCGCGCTCGAGGGCGCACAGGTCCCCACCAAGGTGGCGTGGGCGCCCACCCTCGGGTACGCCCCGCTCGACGACGGCGTGCGTGCCCTGTGTGAGCGCGCCGTGGCGTCGTTGGAGCCCCTCGGCGTGGAGGTGATCGAGATCGAGACGGTCTTCGACGAGGACCCGGTGCGTGAGTGGCTCACGATGGCGGTGGCGTACAACCTGCGGACGCTGGCGCCGTACCGGGGGACCGATGTCTGGGAGCGGGTCGACCCGCTCCTCGCCGCGCAGGTCGACTGGGCGGCCGAGCACCTCAGCGCACTCGACCTCGTCAAGGCGCAGGACGCGTGCCACCGGCTGAACCTGCGGCTGGTCGAGCTCTTCCACGAGGTCCGGCTCCTCATCACCCCCACCTGCGCGGGCTCGCCGCCGCCCCGGGCGCTGCAGGGGCAAGGGCTCGTCAACGGTGAAGTCGACGCCAACTGGGTCCGATTCACCTACCCGTTCAACATGACGCGCTCGCCGGCGGCATCCGTGTGCGCCGGGCTCGACGCCGACGGCTTGCCCGTCGGCCTGCAGGTCGTCGGCCCCCAGCACGCCGACCTCGCCGTCATCCGTTCCGCCGCGGCGCTCGAGGCCGCCATCGGGTTCGACGAGGTCGCCCCCGTCTGATTCCGCACGTGTCGTGGGTGGCCGGCATCACTGTGACTCGTTCCCGCACGTGTCGTGGGTGGCCGGCATCACTGTGACTCGTGGGTCGGTGATGACCGGCGACCGACCGGCGCATGTGCGGACTCGGCCTGATGTTCACCTGATAATCGCCTGGCACCAACCGTGCGTTCGCCTGCCCCCGGCCGTGTCGGTCGCCTGGCACCGGCCGTGTCGGTCGCCTGGCACCGGCCGTGCGTTCGCCTGGCACCGGCCGTGTCGGTCGTGCGGCACGGCCCACGGCTGCGATGGCGCCTGCGGCGGTGGAGGGGTAACGTGCGGACGCTTCGGTCGTGAGCCGGAGTGGTGCAGTCCAGCGAAGACCGGTGAGATCCCGGCGCTGTCCCGCAACGGTGATGCCCCCGACGAGGGGATGAGCCCGGGCGCCTGTCCTGTGCCGCGAAACCTGTCCTCGGAGGAAGGGCGGTTCGTTGGGCACCACCATCGGGTGCCGCAGCGGGCGCACTTCGTCCTCCGCAACCGATGGAGGATGACCAATGTCCCAATACCCGCAGCACGCCGGACGACGACCGGGATTGCTCGTCATCGCCGCGGTCGGGCTGCTCGCAGCCGCCTGCAGCAGTACGACGTCCGCCGCCGCCAAGGCCTCTGCCGCCGGCTCGTTTCCCACGTCGATCGCCGCCGCCAACGGCACCGTGCACATCACGGCGCGACCCCGGGCGATCATCTCGCTGTCGCCCACGGCGACGGAGATGCTCTTCGCCATCGGGGCCGGGGGCCAGGTGAAGGCGGTCGACAAGGACTCCGACTATCCCCGCTCGGCCCCGCACACCTCGCTCGACGGGTTCCAGCCGAACGTCGAGGCCATCGCCGCCTACCGGCCCGACCTCGTCGTCATGGCCGGCGACACGAGCGGGCTGATTGGCCGGCTCCGGACCCTGGGCATCCCGGTCCTGTCCCTACCGGCGGCCACGACCCTCGCCGACAGCTACAACCAGTTCGACGAGCTCGGAGCGGCCACCGGCCACGTCCACCAGGCGGCCGCCGAGGTGTCCACGATGAAGGCGCAGATCAGCCGGATCGTGCACGGGGCGGCGGTGTCGCACGCCATCCGGACCTACTACTACGAGCTCGACCCCACGTACTACTCGGTCACGTCGTCGACGTTCGTCGGAAGGGTGCTCTCGCTCCTCGGCCTGCGCAACATCGCCGACGCCGCGCCGGGCGCGGCGTCGAGCGGCGGGTACCCGCAGCTCTCCTCCGAGTTCATCGTGCAGGCGAGCCCCGACTTCATCTTCCTCGCCGACTCGATCTGTTGCGGGCAGAGCGCGCACTCGGTGGCGTCGCGGCCCGGCTGGTCCACGGTGACGGCGGTCCAGAAGGGCCAGATCGTGACCATCAACGACGACATCGCGTCGCGTTGGGGCCCGCGAATCGTCGACCTGCTGCGCATCGTGGCGTCGGCCCTCCAGAAGCACCCTTCCAGCCGGTGAGCACGACGCTCCCGAGGCAGGTGGCGGTGGCGACGCCTCGGCGGACGGCCGACGGGACCACGGTGGCGCTCCACCCGCCGCCGGTGCGCGGCGCCGTGCTCGTGGCGCTGGCGGCGCTGGCCGGGGCGATGCTCCTGGGTGTGTCGACGGGGCCGGCCGACGTGTCGTTCTCGGCGGCAGCCCGCGTCCTTCTGTCCCACGTCCCGCTGCTGCACTTCCATTCCGGGGTGAGCCGGACCGACGCCGACATCCTGTGGCAGATCCGGCTCCCCCGGGTCGTGCTCGGGGGCATCGTGGGTGCCATGCTGGCGGGGGGTGGGGCGGCCTTCCAGGGGGTCTTCCGGAACCCCCTCGCCGACCCGTACCTCCTCGGCGTGGCCGCCGGCGCCGGACTGGGTGCCACCGCCGTGATCGTCGGCGGGCCGCATCTCTCCGAGCTCCTGCCGCTGGCGGCCTTCGCCGGCGCGGTGGGGGCCGTCACGCTGACCTACGTCATCGGTGCCACCGTGGGCCGCCAGGGTGCCACGGCGTCGATCGTCCTCGCGGGCGTGGCTGTGGCCGCCCTGCTCACCGCGATCCAGACCTACCTGCAGCAGCAGCACTCGCAGGACCTGCAGGACGTCTACGGATGGATCCTCGGCCGGCTGACGGTCGCCACGTGGTCCGATGTCGTGCTCATCCTGCCGTACGTGGCCGTCAGCGCCATCGTCCTGTTCGCGCACCGCAGGCTCCTCGACGTCCTGCGGGTCGGGGAGGACGAAGCCGACAGCCTGGGGGTGCGCTCCGCCCGTGTCCGGATCGTGGTGGTGGCGGCGGCCACACTGGGCACGGCGGCCGTGGTGTCGGTGAGCGGGCTCATCGGGTTCGTGGGCATCATCGTCCCCCACACCGTGCGGCTCACCACCAATGCGAGCTACCGGGTGGTGATGCCGGTCTCGATGATCGGCGGCGCCGCCTTCCTGATCCTGGCCGACATCGCGGCCCGCACGGTCCTGTCGCCCAGCGAGGTCCCGATCGGTGTGGTGACGGCGTTCGTGGGCGCACCGTTCTTCCTCTTCGTCCTCCGTTCCCGGCGCGCCGGGCGCAGCGTGTCGTGACCGGCCGACGATGACAGCGCGTCCGGGCTCCGCCTCGGCCCCGGCCGGCGGCGAGCGGCCATGATCGGCCTCGAGGACGTCACCGTCCGCTACGGCCCGACGGAGGTGTTGCGCGGGCTCACCGAGCAGATCGACGCCGGGGAGTGGGTGGGCCTCATCGGGCCGAACGGTGCCGGGAAGACCACGGCGCTGCGCGCCATCGCCCGCCTCGTCCCCCACGACGGCACGGTGACGATCGGTGGAGAGCTCTCCACGGCCCTGACGCCCAAGCGCCTGGCCCGGCTCGTCGCCTTCGTACCGCAACAGCCCGAGCTGCCCGCCGACATGACGGTGGCCGACTACGTGCTGCTCGGCCGCACCCCGCACATCAGCTACTTCGCCGTCGAGACCGCTGCCGACCGCCGGGCCTGCGCTGAGCTCCTCGACTCCCTCGGGCTCGCCACCATGGCGCGGCGTCCGCTCGGCACGTTGTCGGGTGGCGAGTTACAGCGCCTCGTCCTCGCCCGGGCCCTCGCCCAGGAGGCGCCCGTCCTCCTCCTCGACGAGCCCACCAGCGCGCTCGACCTGGGGCGGCGCGTCGACGCCCTCGAGCTGGTGGACGCCTTGCGCCGCGAGCGGGGCCTCACGGTGTTGAGCGCCATGCACGACCTGACCCTGGCCGGCCAGTTCGCCGACCGGTTGGTCCTCCTCGGCGACGGACGGGTCGTCGGGGCGGGAAAGCCCGACGAGGTTCTCACCGAGGAGTCGCTGTCGGGTCACTTCGGCACCAACGTGCGGGTCATCCGGTCCGACGACGGGGATCTCGTCGTCGTGCCCAGGCGGTCCCGATGACGACAGACGGTCCCGATGACGACAGGCTGTCCCGATGACGACGGGCTGTCCCGATGACGACAGGCGGTCCCGATGACGACAGGGAGCACGGCATGACCAAGGACGACGGCGTCAGGGACAGCGAGGCGGTAACGGCGTCGCCGGCCAGGGTCGCCTCACTCGTGCTGGTCAACACGGGGGACGGCAAGGGCAAGTCGTCGGCCGCCTTCGGCGTCATGGGCCGGGGCTGGGCGCGGGGCTGGAAGGTGGGCGTCGTGCAGTTCATGAAGAGCGGCAAATGGAAGGTGGGCGAGCGGAAGCTGGCCGAGCACCTCGGGATCGATTGGCAGACACTGGGCGATGGCTTCACCTGGGAGTCGACGGACCTCGACGAGTCGGCGGCCAAGGGTCGCCATGCCTGGCAGGTGGCCCGGGCCAAGCTGGCCTCGGGCGACTACGACCTTTTGATCCTCGACGAGTTGACCTACGCCGTCACCTTCGGGTGGGTCGACGTCGCCGACGTGGTGGCGGGGATCACCGGACGGGCCCCGCGCACCAACGTCGTCATCACCGGTCGGGACGCCGCACCCGAGATCGTGGAGATCGCCGACACCGTCACCGAGATGCGCAACGTCAAGCACGCGTATGAGCGGGGCATCACAGCGCGCAAGGGAATCGAGTACTGACGATGGCCGGATCGACACCCCGGCAGCTGATCACCGATGTGCGCCCCGAGGCGCACGAGCACGTCGAGGACGGCGAGGTGCTGACCATGCTGGTGTGGCGCTTCGCCCAACCCGTGCTCACGGTGTCGTCGGCCCCCCTCGGCGGCGGGTTGGGCCTGCGCCGGTGGGTGGTCAACGCGCAGGTGCCGTATTCGTTCGCGCGCCTCGACCCCGAGGCTCATCTGGAGGAACTGGCGTCGCACGCCGGCTTGGTGGGTGACGGTGTCGGGATGCTCACCGCCGTGGACCTTCGTCGCGCCATCGGGGCATCGGACGACGGCGCCCGTGCGGAGGTCTCGGTTGGCCTCGCCTTCCCCACGTGGGCGGCCGCTCCCGACGAGGGCAGCTACATACTGCTCGCCGAGGCGGACCGCGTCGGCCCCGGCGCACACGGCGGGGCCGTGCCGGGAAGCATCCCCGGGACCGTCAACATCGTCGGGGTCGTACCCGAGCGGCTTTCACCCGCGGCACTCGTGAACGCCGTGCTCACCGTGACGGAGGCGAAAGCGCAGGCACTGTGGGAGGCGGGGGTGGCGGCGACCGGGACGGCGTCCGACGCCGTGTGCGTCGCCTGTCCCGCCGAGGGCCCCGAACAACCGTTCGGCGGCCCCCGCTCGCTGTGGGGTGCTCGCTTGGCGCGTGCCGTCCACCGCGCCGTGCTGGACGCCTGCCGGCCGGGGACGGCCCCGTGATCACGCTCGTGCTCGGCGGCGCCCGCTCGGGCAAATCAGTGGTGGCCGAACGACTCGTGTCCGGCTTGGCGCCGCCGGTCACCTACGTCGCCACGGTGGACGTCGGTGACGACGCCGACCTCGCCGCTCGGGTCGAGCGCCATCGGGCGCGGCGCCCGGCTGGGTGGCGCACGGTGGAGGCCGGGCCAGGGCTCGCCGGCGTGCTGCGGGACCTGTCCGGGACCGTCCTCGTGGACTCGCTCGGGCCCTGGGTGGCCGCCGGCTGCGCACGCGGGTCCGAGGTTGTTCGAGGATCCGTCGACGCAGCCGCCTTGTGCGCGGCGCTCGTCGAGCGCGCCGGGGACGCCGTGGTCGTCTCCGAGGAGGTCGGGCTGTCGGTCCATCCATCGACCGAGGTGGGGCGTCGCTTTCAGGACGCGCTCGGCGCCGTGAACCAGGCGGTGGCGGCCTGCGCCGACGACGTCCTCCTCGTGGTGGCCGGCCGGACCCTGCGGCTGGAAGCGCCGGGGGCGCCGTAATGCGTCGGGCGATCGCCTTCCTGACCCCCTTCGGTCCCGCGTCGGTGCCCGATCCCGGCGCGCTCGACTGGTTCCCGGTCGTCGGCGCCGCCATCGGGCTCGCCGTCGGAGGTGCGTGGTGGCTGGCGACGAAGGCATGGCCGCCGATCGCCGCCGCCGCCGTCGTCGTGGTCGTCGACGTCGCCCTCACGGGCTACCTGCACCTCGACGGGTTGGCCGACGCCGCCGACGGCCTGCTCCCGCCGATGCCGAGAGAGCGCCGGCTCGAGGTGATGGCCGACCCCGCGGTGGGAGCGTTCGGCGCGGTGACGCTCCTCGGCGTGGTCGTGCTCCGATTCGCCGCCCTGGCGTCATCGGTCGCTCTCCCACTCGTCGTCGGCGCCCTGTGGTGCGGGTCGCGCACGGCGATGGCGATCGTTGCCCGCACGGTGCACTACGCGCGGCCTGGTGGCCTGGCGTCCGCCTTCGTGGACCCTCCGACACCGGAGCCGTCGGGCGGGCCGGGGTCGGGCGGTCTGTCGGAGTCGTCGGAGTCGTCGGAGAGGCTCGACGTCCGGGGGGGTGCGGCTCGGGGGGGTGCGGCTCGGGGGGGTGCGGCTCGGGGGGGTGCGGTCCGGGTCGCAGCCGTGCCCGCCGTCATCGGGGGCGTGCTCACCATCGGGATGGCGTTCGCCGGTCGTGGTGTGCACGGCCTGGCTGCGGTGGGGGCCGAGGTGATCGGTGTCAGCGCCGTGGTCGTCCTCGCCCGCCGGCGGATCGGTGGCTTCACCGGCGACGTGCTCGGTGCCGCCGGCGTCGTCGGCGAGACACTCGGGCTCCTGGTGCTGGCGGCAAAATGGTGACGAGCGCCTCGACGGTCCCGGAGCGTGCCAGGTCGTCGGTTCCCCGGCCGTTGTCCGCCGCCCTCGGGGTCCTGGCCGACGGCATCGTGGGTGAGCCGCCGGCGCGTCTGCACCCGGTGGCGTGGTTCGGCCGCGCCCTCCAGGAGGTCGAGCGCGCCGTGTACGCCGACAGCCGGGCTGCCGGCGTCGTGCACGCCGTGACGGGGGTCGGCCTCGGTCTCGTCGCTGGGCGACTCGTGGGCTCGACCGAGGCCGCGACCTGTCTGGCGGTGGCGGGCCGCGCCCTCAGGGAGACGGCGACGTCCATCGGCGACGCCCTCGAGGTCCCCGACCTCGAGGGCGCCCGCGGCCTCCTTCCCGGCCTCGTCGGCCGCGACGTGTCGGGGCTCGACGCCAAGGGTGTGGCACGGGCCGTGGTGGAGTCGGTGGCCGAGAACACCGTTGATGCCGTGGTGGCGCCGGCCCTCTGGGCGGCTGTCGGGGGTGCTCCCGGCGTCCTCGCCTACCGGGCGGTGAACACCCTCGACGCCATGGTCGGGTACCGCGACGAGCGCTACCTCCGGTACGGCTGGGCCAGCGCCCGCCTCGACGACGCCGCCGCGTTCGTGCCGGCACGGGTGACCGCGGGGCTGGTGGCCCTCGTGCGGCCGACCGCCGCCGGCGCGGTGTGGGGCGCCGTGCGGACGCAGGCGCCATCACACCCCTCGCCCAACGCCGGGGTGGCCGAGGCCGCGTTCGCCGCCGCCCTCGGCCTGCGCCTCGGTGGCACCAACCGGTACGGGGCGATGGTCGAGGTCCGACCGACGCTGGGTTCGGGCCGCAGTGCCGAGCCCGCCGACATCGCCCGCGCCGTGACGCTCTCGCGCGACGTGGGCGCGGCGCTGGCGGGGACGTTGGCGATCGCCGGCATGTGCGCAGCCGTTCGGGGTCGGGCGCGGCGGCTGACGAGGACCACGCCCGCTCGGGCGCTCGTAGGCGGGCCGAGCCGATGACGGGGGTCCCGCCACCGGGCATGCACGGCGGGGATGCGCTTGCCGTCGCAGCCGCGCTCGGCCTCGACCCCGACGGCGTCCTCGACCTGTCGCAGTCGCTGAACCCCGTGGCGCCGGACCCGGTCCCGGTCGTGCGGCGACACCTCGGGGCACTGCGCCGCTATCCCGATGCCTCGGCCGCGACCGCCGCCGTTGCCGACGTCATCGGCGTGGACCCATCGCGGATCCTCCTCACCAACGGGGGCGCCGAGGCGATCCGTCTGGTGGCCGACGAGCTCGGCGGGCACGTGGCCGAGCCCGAGTTCTCTCTCCACCCCAGGGAGGGCAAGGCCCTGTGGCGGTCCAACCCCCACAACCCGAGCGGCATCCTGGCGGGCCCCGACGAACACGCCGACGTCTGGGACGAAGCCTTCTACCCGCTCGCCACCGGTCGCTGGACACGCGGGGACGTCTCGTCCGTGGTGGTCGGCTCGCTGACGAAGCTGTTGGCGTGCCCGGGCCTGCGCATCGGCTACGTCCTGGCCCCCGCCGGGGGAGCCGCACTCGCCGCCCGCTGTCGGGCGCGGCAGCCGGCATGGGCGGTCAACGGGTTGGCCGCCGCCGCGCTCCCCGAGCTGCTCGCTCGCGTGGACCTCGGCGCGTGGTCCCATGCGGTGGCGCGCCTACGGGAGGACCTCGCCGGCGTGCTGGGGCGGCACGGGCTGGACCCGCGCCCATCGGACGCCAACTGGGTGCTGGTGGACGCGCCGGGTCTTCGGGCGCGGCTCGCGCCGCACGGCGTGGTGGTGCGCGACTGCACCTCGTTCGGGATGCCGGATGTGGTGCGCATCGCCGTCCCCCCGTCGTCCGGGCTCGAACGGCTCGACGCCGCCCTGTCGAGGATCGATCGATCGCCGGACCACGGCGCACCGGTGCCGGTGGGCACAGCCCCATCGGCGCCGGTGCGGCCCGGCCGGCGCTGAGGAAAGGCCCGTCATGACCGACCAGCGCTTCGCCACTGCCTGCGCCCGAGTCCGGCCCGTGGACGCCACGGCGGCCTCGGCGGCGTCCGATCTCCACGACACCCTCACCAAGCCGCGCGGATCGCTCGGTCGCCTCGAGGAGATCGGTGTCCGCCTGTGTGCCATCGCCGGCGAGTGCCCGCCACCTGTGCCCTCGCCGGCCACGGTGGCGGTGTTCGCCGCGGATCACGGCGTGGTCACCGAGGGCGTCACGCCGTGGCCCCAGGAGGTGACGGCGCAGATGGTCGCCAACTTCTGCGCCGGCGGTGCCGCCATCAACGTCCTCGCCGGCCATGCCGGGGCCGCGGTCGTCGTCGTGGACGTCGGCGTGGCCACCCCGATCCCGGTCGACGCCGGCAACCTCCTGCGCAGGGCGGTGCGCCCGGGGACCCGCAACCTCGCCGTCGAGGCGGCCATGACCGAGGACGAGGCGACCGCCGCGCTCGGGGTGGGCGTCGACGTGGCCGCCCTGGCGGTCGACGGTGGAGCCCGGCTCCTCGTGACGGGGGACATGGGCATCGGGAACACGACAGCGTCGGCGGCTCTGATCGCGGCGTTCACCGGTCGTCACGCTGCTGACGTGACCGGGCGCGGGACCGGTGTCGACGACGCCACACTGGCGCGCAAGACGGCGGTCGTCGAGCGCGCCCTGGCCCGGATCCCGGAGGGGGCCGACCCCCTGGTCGTCCTGGCCGAGCTCGGTGGCCTCGAGATCGCCGCCCTCTGCGGGTTCGTCGTCGGCGCCGCGTCGATGCGGGTGCCGGTGGTGGTGGACGGGGTCATCGCCGCTGCCGCCGCACTGGTGGCGGCCGCGTTCACCCCCGACGTCGTCGGCTACCTCATCGCCGGGCACCGCTCGAGCGAGCCGGGCTCGTCGGCCGCGCTCGAGTACCTGGGACTATCGCCGGTCCTCGACCTCGGCATGCGGCTGGGGGAGGGCAGTGGCGCCGCGCTCGCCATCCCGACGGTCCAGGCGGCGGCCAAGATCCTCCGAGACATGGCCACCTTCGACGCTGCCGGTGTCACCGACAAGGGCGGCTCCCAAGGTTGAGGCCGGCCCCGATCGGTGCGGATCGGCCCAGGTGCGGGCCCCGCCCGGTCGATTGGGACCCGCTCGGAGGCGGCCGGTGGCCGACGGCCCGGGTGTGGTGACGCGGTACGATCGGCTCCTTGCGGGCGCATAGCTCAGTTGGTTAGAGCGCAGCCTTCACACGGCTGAGGTCGGGTGTTCGAGTCACCCTGCGCCCACTCCCGTTTATCAAGGTCAGCGGGGTTTTCTTGCCTGGAGCATCCCTTCGCTCGCCCGCGGCGGGCGCGCCTTGGGCGCGATCCGATGCCGACGCAGCAAGCGCGTCCAGGGCGTCGTTGACTCGTTCCTCTGAGCCCGGGAAGAGATGACCGTAGCGGTCGAGGATGAATGCCACCGAGGTCACACCGGCTCGCGTCTTTACCTCTAACGGATTCGCGCCTGCCGCGATCCAAAGCGCCACCGCGGTGTGACGAAGGTCGTGTGGCCGTAGAGGAGAGAGGCCAGCAGATGTCACGGCGGGTCGCCAAAAGCGCGTCCGCCACTGATTCAGGGATACAAGTCCACCATGAGGTGCCGGGAATACCAAGTCATTTGGCCCCGCCGCCCGTTGCTCAAGATGATCCCGCAGCGCATCGGCGGCAACTCTGGGGAGCGGAATTGTGCGGTGACCGGAGCGAGTCTTTGGGGGACCAACGACAAGATGTCCTCCGACATCGGTCACGATCTCAACGATTCTCACACTGGACTTTTCAAGGTCCACATAGTTCGTACGCAATCCCCAGACTTCGCCCATCCTTAGGCCCCCATAGGCGGCCAAGAGGACGGCGGCCCGATATCTGTGGTCCATTGTGTCACTGAGATTGCGCACTTCCGCTGGGTTGAGAAACCGCATCTCCTCACGTTCGATTCGCGGCCGGGGCGTTCCCTCGCATGGCGAAGACGGAATCTTTCTTGCCAGGACAGCACTCTTCATGATCTTGCCCATGATCTGAGAAGCCTTGACGACCGTTGCCGGAGCGAGAGGTTTGCCCGCATTGGCCTCCCCATTCGAAAGACCAGCAATCCAGTTGCAAATGGTCATGTAGCCAATATCACCGAGGCACAGGTGGCGGAAGTGGGGGAGGATATAGCGGTCGACATAACCCAGATCGCGGACCCTTGTCGAGAGCCGCAGATCAACGGTGGTGGTCTTCCATTCGTTGACCCATTCGCCAAACTTGAGCTTTTGCCCCGTGGGGTTCATCCAAGTTCCCTTGGCCAATTCGACCTGCTGTGTCGCAAGTGCTGCATCTGCGTCGGCTCTTGTCGGGAACGTCCCTAGCGGCACGCGTCCTCCACCAGGTGCCGTATAGCTGGCCTGCCAGCGTCCGGACTTTCGCTTTCGGATACTCCCGAATTGGCGCCGTCCCTTCCTACTCATCGAGTGCTCCAGAAGGGCCGTAGAGCGAATCGAGGCAGTGAGCTACCAGACGGGGATTTCGACGCCTCTAAAGGCACTACAGAGGCTGTGAGACCCTCTGGGCAGTCCGATTCAGGTGCAGAAAGTCCTGGGTTCTGGAACGATTGTTCCCACCACAGGGTGGTCCGCGACAGGAGCGAGCGTTTCGCGGAATGCGCGTCCGTTTTACGCATTTGCGTTGGCTGCCTGGCGACCGAGGACGGCTCGCACCGTGCTCGCGTGCCACTGCGATCCTCCATGCGCGGTCGGCACGCCATCGGCGTTGAGAGCACGGGCGATGGCGGAAAGCGATTCTCCAGCTTCCTTGGCCACGGCGATTCGCTGGGCGACGGCTGCTGGCAGCAGAACGGGGCGCCCGAGACGGACACCGGCGGCCTTCTTGGCGGCCAGGGCGTCACGGGTTCTGACGCCAATCGCGCGGCGCTCCCACTGTGCAACCGAGGCCATGAGGTTGGCGACCAACTCGCCGGTGGGCGTGCTGGGGTCGAGTCCGAGGTCGAGGGCGACCAAAGTCCACCCTTCTCGCTGACCCTGTGCCAGTAGATTGCCAGCGTCCATGACCGACCGGGTCGCCCGGTCGAGCTTGGCCACGACGAGCGCCCCCGCTTGACCAGAGCGGAGCAAGTCGAGCACGTGCCCCATCCCAGGCCGATCGAGGCTCTTGGCGCTGAATCCTGCGTCCTCGACCATCTCCACGAGTGTCCAGCCCTTACGGGCGCACTCAGCCAAGATGGACGCCCGCTGGGCATCGAGACCCAGGCCGCTGTCAGACTGCTCTTGGGTCGAGCAGCGGCAGTAGCCGACCACCCGGGTCGGATCTGCTGCCTGTTTCGGACGCCTCGCCATGCGGTCATCTTACACTAAACGTCCGTATCATGTAAAGAGAGATCCTCGGAAAGGTCCTCAACGGTGGGCGCGTGGCCATCCGCAAGGCTCCGGAGAGCGATGTATGCGCCCTCAAGGCGAGCAGTGGCGCCCGCGGGAGCCGAGACCTCGCCCGCATGGATCGCGCGCAAAAGGTTGGCGAGCACCCGAGCTGCATCGCCCGGGTCGGGGGGCACAGATGTGGTCACCGAGCCCCCTCCCGTGCGAGGGGTGATGCCGACACGCGTATGAACGCACTACTCGGCACAGGCTTGGTTAGGGACACGATCCCTCCATGGTGTTTAGCCACGGTACTGAGCTTCCATGCTGTCGACTCGGCCCGACCTACCACACCGGCGCGGCGACTAGCCCTAGCTCTCCGGATCATGCCGACTCCTGCGATCGAAGGCTTTGACTCTAGAGGCCTCCTGTCGGCCGCGAGAGTCCTTCTGGCCATCATGGCCACGGAGTGGTGCCAGCGGGGCTAGGAGGGCCGTTTGCGACCCCGTGACCGATGTCACAGAAACCAACTCGTCGGGCCGGAACCAGACGAGTCCAACTCGGTCGCCCAAGTGCACGCCAACCTCACCGACCCAGACACGTAGCCCCGACTCGGTAATTGTCGCCACGACGTCCTGAACCGTGCCCTCTTGCCCCTGGAAGCGGCTCCATGTCCCCTTGGGTGGGCACTTGCGGGCGCAGCGCACGCGCTGGCCGCGTTCGATCGGAGGTCCGTCTGGCCAACAGAGTTCATTCCAAGAGTCGGGGATGTCCTCCTCGACGAGGTCCGGTATCGCGAGAGCGGTCACTGGCGCTGGCCTTCCGTCAGCGACAGCACCTTTGCAGTGCCATCGATCAGGTCGAGATAACGAACGCTCTCCGAAGATTCGGCAATGTCGGGGAGGATCGGCAGATGAAGGCCCAACTTGGCGAGCCTTTTGGCGTACCTGCTCTTGGTCCCCGGAGCCATGCGACCGAGTTGGTCATGGTGTGCGAGCAGGACGTACGCCTTCAAGTCGCGCTGCCCCCTGTCGTCATAACCAGATCGGTTCACCAATTCGAGCACTTGGGGAACGCCCGCCACAAAGGATCCAAATCCAGACCAGCACCAACGGTTCCAAGCCAGAGTGGCGAGCCTCTCTTCCGTGAGATCCCTGACACAACGAATGCCCCCCTGTGATTGCGCCCAGGCCCTGCACTGAGCCTCGAAGCGAAGTGTCCCCTCGGGTGCCCTACCGTTGGATTCGATGGACTTGTCGTACAAAAGAACTCTTCCACCCGACCTTGAACCACTGGAGATTCCCTCGATGACACCCCCCGTTCCAAGTGAGAGGGTTGTAACCGTCGCGTTGGGCCGAAGAGCACCGAGAAATCCCTTGATGAACGAGCTGCTCGGTCCGACGTCGGTAATGTCACGGGTGACGTCAACACGTTTGACTCTTGCGGAAGAGACATCTTCGGCAAGTTCGATCACGTCTCCGGCGATTCTCATGGCATCCGCAATGCATCCGGGCAAGCTTGAGATAGGAGCTAGCCCGACGCCATCGGGGTCAAAGAAGCGCGATGGGTTGAAATCCACCGTTCCCCAGAGCACATCGTGATCAGGGAAGACACGGACGTGCACAGGAGAGCTTCCCGTCTTCGCCGGTAGGGGTACCTCCAAGCGGCCATGGCGCCTGATTGTCCACCAGGATCGAGGGTCCTCGTCATACGATCGGAGGCGCGCGCTGAATGAGAGCTTGTCGATCCCGATCACACGTCCGAGTCGGCTGATGACTTCATTCTCTGATGAGGATTGGACCTTAGAGAAAGCATCCGTCGGCGCGAGGGCAATGACGTCCACAGCGCCAAGGGATTGGGATGAAGATTCGCTATAGGTCACGGGCGCCTCTTCCTCGGAACCGAAGAGGACCGAGCAGGAACTTCTACGGGGACACTCTCCAAGTCTTCGCGTGCTAGATATACCTTCCGGCCCACGCGCCACGACCGAATGTCTCGGTCTAATACAAGCTGCCTTAGCTTCCTCAGAGAAAGATACGAGTATTCCGCTGGCGCGTCGGGCAGCCAAATCAGTCGGATTGGTGACATGGTTTTGGGCTTTCTGTTCATGCGCGAGGACTGCGACCGGTGCTCGCAATCCCTGAGGACCGCCCTCAGGACTGACGTAATTACTACCATGTAGTTTGAGGCAGGCAACCCCCGCGGCGCCGCGTCAGCCCTGGTCAAAGGAGGGAGGCAAAAGAATTTCGTCACCAGCACCCCCGCCACCGCGGTCCGAGGATGAATATGACGATGAATATGACCGTGCGGGAGGCGGCGACGCATCATTCCGAGGCGGTGTGCTCTACGTTGCCCGAACAGCCATCGGTCGAATTGCCGAAAGCCGGTATCAGTGGAACCCCACTTCTCCGCCGCAGACGAGATTGCCAAACTCGCCGATCTTCGCGACCGCGGGTTACTAACCGACGAGGATTTCAACCGGCAGAAATCTGCTCTCCTTGCTCGCGCAGCGGGCCTGCCTATCGCGAGGAGTGGCGCACATCATTCGGTATGGAAGCCGCACATCGGGAGCGATGGAATACCAGTATTCAGAGCTGCGATGGGTGCAGTCCTCTTGCTTGGACTGGCGGCGGGTCTGTCCTACGTGGCCCTTAGCGGAAGATCGACTGGCAAGTCGGCACCTCACCGCTTGGTTCCTACGACCACGGGCAATGCGAGTCCGAGTACGATGGCGAGTGCTTCAACGACGACAAGCAGCCCGACATTACGAACGATCTTGGCACCGGCGACCGCTCCCCCCGTTAGCGATGAATGCACGCTTCAACTCACATATGATGCCGACGGAAACGTAACTCCGCTTCTCTGTCCCAGCGGGGGCGTGAATGTCCTCGCGTGGCAACACTATGCCGGGGGATCGATTGGCAGCGAATCCCCAAGGCCCACCACGGTGATGGAGTTGGGACCATACGCGAGCCCGCCGCAGGTCTATCAAGCGATGTGTTCGGACTACGTCAATATCTTCGGAACAAATCCATTGACGATCTCGGCCGAGGAGCTTTCGGCTTCATACTACGGGTGGAAGTTTGCAGGTGACGATCCGGTCGCAGACTTTGAACAGGCTGTCACTGACGCCAACAGTAGCTGCGAGTAGTTATCTCGCGATGGGTGCTCTGGGATCAAGCGGAGAAGTCGATTGCGAAGGTTACGTGATCGTGATGGAGGGCGCACGTGATCGCAGTGCTCCGCATTGCGGGATGATGCCTTGTCTCAAGCTTCATGACCACGATCTTTCACAATGACGGCGCACAACCTGCCACGCATGTTCGTGAGAGTCGCTACTTCAATGCCTGCTCCCACTGCCGGACCACGCGCGTCAAATCAGCGCCGACCTCCTGGCAGAACTGACGGAGTTCGACGAGATCGAGGCGCCGCTCGGCGCGCTCCACCTTCGAGACGAAGGACTGTGGGCGGCCCAGGCGTTCCGACAGTTCGACCTGAGTAAGACCGGCTGAGAGCCGCAGATCCCGAAGGAGTCTGACAAGGGTGCGGTACTCCTGAGTATGGATAGTGGTCCTCCCCACCCACACGATTCAGCAACCCAGAAGCGA